>DATNPP010000384.1:0-2987 GCA_036703175.1 Oscillatoriaceae cyanobacterium | reverse complement strand
CCGAGTGTGGCAAGGCCGAAGCCCTGATGCAGCGTGAGCTGCCCATGGCGCCAGGCGTAGTTGGAAAGGTCCGGCGTCGCGCCGGCGGCGATTTGATCGAGCGAGGCGGTGCCGCTCGCGCTGAGCGTGGCGTCGGCCGGGCTCGAAGAAAGCGACACGGTGCCGCTCGCCGCGGGCGCGGATTGCGCCCAGGCCGGCGCGGCCAGCAAAGCCGGCAGCAGGGCCAACGTCAACATCGAACGAGCTCTCAAGAGGTCCTCCCATCGTGCTTTCAGCGGTCGGCTTCCGGGCGAGGAACGCCCGGTTGCCGGGAACTCATCCTAGCACGAACAACTTACGGAATCAAAATATTTCAAAAGCCCGTTCCGCGCCTACGATAGCCGCCTCTGGGGAAGGTCGTGTGTTGTCGGAATCCGCCGCCGTAGGGCGAGGAGGGCATGGACTGACTCTGCTCGGCGTTGTACTCGGCCGAATTGACGTCGGCGATCAACTGCACGCCCGTCGCTTGCTGGTCGAGCGTCGTCAGGTCGAGCGACGGCGTGCCGGACTGGCTGTAGTGGGTGTCGACGAAGCCGATCCCGAGCGGATTGTATTGCGTCCCGAAGAGAATGGCCGCGACTTCGTTACCGGTCTGGAAGGCGTCGAATTCGACGTTCAGATGGGCGTAGTCGCCGTAGGCCAGCGTGTCCTCGCTGCCGATCGCGTTCATCTGGTTCCAGGCGGCGTTGTAGGCCTGCGCCAGCGTGTGCGCGTCGCCCGTGAGGGGGCTCGATTGGTCGGATTGCACCAGCTGGTACTGGGCCGCGTGGCGCGTTTCGTGCACCAGGGTGGCGATCGCCAGCGTCACGCCGCCCTGGGCGATCGATTGCGGATACAGCACGATCTGGCCGACGCCGTCGCCCGTGCTCGCGTCGAAGTAGGCCATCAATCCGGTCTGCGGCGGAGCGCCCGGCTGCTCGGTGATCGGCGGGGCCTGGCAGTTCATGACCTGCGCCTCGATCGTCTCGACCTTGGTCAGCGCGTCGAGCTGATCGGAGGCGCTGAGGCTGTTCCAGTCCGTCAGGGCCGCGGACACGGTCGAATCGGCGAGCAGATCCGAGGCCAGCGTGCGGCGCAGCGGCTCGACCGTGCGATCGAGCGCCTCGCGAAAGGCCTGGGTCTCGGACGTCAGCGCATAGGCGTTCGGGCTCGCGAGTTCGACGGACGGATGCGCCGCGCGGTCGCTCGGCAAGCCCCCGAGCGCCTGAGCGTCCAGGCTCGTGTCCGGCGTCGTGCCAAGCGAAGACGGGAGCAGCGGGCTTCCGCAGCCCGTGAGCAGCAGTGCGACGCATACGGCGAGGGAGCGTTTCATAACTCAAGCATACCCGTGGCGTGTGGTGGAACTATGTTCAAGTTAGCACAAGCTCGAGCGGGCGGAATGCGCGAATCCGACGCAGACGACTAGGCCAAATCGCGTACGCCGTCGTCCAGATTAACCGTATCGACACCCAACCTTAAACAATCCTTTACCGGATACCACGGCGCCCGCCCGATAAACACGTCATTCAGACCACCGACCGAGGAGGAAAAGGATGAAAGGTTTGCACCAAGGCGCCGCCGCGCTCGTCTTGATGGCCACGCTGGCCGGCTGCGGTGCGCAGACCATCGGCCCCGTGATGCCTCTGGGGGCGACGCAGGCGTTCGCCGCCCAATCGGCCAACTCGGGCGACGTCAAGGCCGCGGCGCTGATCGCCAACTACGAGGCGACCACCGGCACCACCGCGACGGAGATCGCCGAGCGCGCGCAAATCGCCTCCCAGCTCGGCAACACGGACAGCGACACGGCCGCGAGCTTCCTGGAGAATCAGTACGACCAGGCCAAGTCGCTGCCGAGCGCGGATCGCGCGCCGTTGCAGGATTCGATTTTGAACGCCATGGCGGATCTCGACACCTACGATCCGACGACCGACGACGCGCTGATCGCGGCCGGCCCCGGCGCCACGCCCGATAGCCAGACGGCCTATCTCGCGGCCAAGAAGCGCAAGAGCCGCCACAGCGCGTTCATCCGCTGGGCCACCGAGCCCTTGCACTGGCTCGACGAGGGCATTCGGTGGCTCTACAGCACCCTCAACGGCGGCCCGGCCAAGCACAAGAAGAAACCGGCCCCCGCTCCGGCGCCCGATCCCGGCCCCCCGGCTCCGGCACCCGGCATGTAGCTTCGAGCGCCCCCGCCTCGCGGGGGCGCTTCAGTGCAGATTGTTCGCGACGGCCATCAGGCGGTAGGCGACGTGGTTGGCGTGGTCGACCGCGTCGTCGGTCCAGTCCAGCAGGTCCTTCCACTTGAGCAAATCGCCCAGGTCGTGCGGATTGTGGAAGAGCTGCTCGAGGCCGCGGCGGTGGATCTTGTCGGCGTCGTCCTCGAGCTGGATCACGCGCAGGCAATGCTCCTCCACGCGCGGGCGCGTGGCGCGCACGCCGAGGTCGTCGAGCGCCAGGCGCAGGTTCGAGCAGCAGGCGGACAGCAAGCGAACCATCTCCACGAAGGACTCGGACGGTTTGTCCACGTGGTACAGCAGCAAGTAGTTCGCGATCTTGAGCGTCTCGTCGACGATGTCGTCCAGCTCGTTGGTGAGCGCCAGCATGCCCTCGCGATCGCCCGGCACGAAGAAGGTCTCTTTCAGGTACTCGTGCAGATCGCGCAGCAGGCGATCGCCCTCGTGCTCGGCCTCGCGCACGGCGTAGAAGCCGGCCTCGCGGTCCTCCCAGTTCTCGACCATGGCCTCGAACTTTTGCGCCGCACTCTCGAGGTTCGCCCCGAGGGCGACCAGGTGGCTGAAAAGCTCGTTGGACGAGCGCGAGAACATCTTGAACATGGCCGCTCCTTTTGCACCATTCTAGCAGATCACGCGCGCTTCAAGGCCCCGAGCAGCCAGAGCAGGTCGTCCGCCGCCGCGGGCCGCCGCAACAAGCCCTCTTCGAGCGCGTCACGGGCCGCCTCGCCGCGCGCG
>DATNPP010000369.1:0-8358 GCA_036703175.1 Oscillatoriaceae cyanobacterium | reverse complement strand
AGGCCACGCAGCAACGCCTCGGGCGTGCTGGGGGCGGCCTTCACGACGAAGTGGCTGGTCGCGAGGTCCTCATCGAGGGCGATCGCCCGCAACAGCGGCGCCGGAAAGAGCTCGGGCACCAGCTCGCTGTGATCGTCGAAGAGCGGCTTCTCGAACTCCTGAATCTCGGTGATGCCGTAGCCCGAGAACGCGAAGAGCTCGCGCACGCGCGTGCGCGTGTAGTGATGGCAGGTCGGCACGGGCTCGAAATCGCGCGGAAACTCGCCGGTCAACAGCTCGAGGCGCTTCTCGCCGTGGGCCACGTTGGGCACGATCGCGACGACCACGCCGTCGGGCGTGAGGATCTCGCGCACCTGGCGCAAAAAGCCGACCGGATCGGGCAGATGGCTGAGCGCCTCGCCCACGAGCACGACGTCGAAGCGCAAGCCGCCGAGCTTGCTCGTCCAGTCCGGACGGTCGTACTGCGCGGCGATCGCCGACTTGCAGAAGCTGCGCGCCTGCGCGAGCAGCTTCTTGTCCGCGTCCACCACCGTGACGCCGCGCGTGCGCGCCGTGAGCGCCTCGGCCCACTCGCGCACGGCCCATGGGCCGGCGCCGATGACGAGGGCTTCTTGCGCGCGATTGAGCATGCCGAGCGCGAGCACCTGCGGCATGTTGAGACGCTCCGCGAGCGGCAGCGCGGGTTCGGGCTCCTCGTCGAGTTCGGGCTCGGGCTCGAACTCCGGCTCGAGCACGGGCACAGGCTCGGACACCGGCACGCCGGCATCGGCGGGGCGCCGAACACGGCGGCGCTTGAGGTCGAAGATGAGGTCTTTCGGAGACGGCATGGCGCTCAGCGTAGCATGGCGCCCGAGAATGCGCCGTGATCTTGCTCTCGGATCATGCTATACCGTCGCGTCGCAAGGAGCAAACCGTGCGAGCCTCGTGACGCACGGGTATACGGAACGTATGTTGGATCGACGCCCCGACGAGCCCGCGTGGACGGACCTCTCTCCGCGCGGCCGCGAGCTCAATATCGACCTCACGGACGTCGGCAGAGTTGCCGATGTGAGCATGAACCTGGCCCGCATCGTCTGTTTCGCCTACCTGGTCGTCGGCATCGCGAACTTCGACGATCTGCAGGGCTTTCCGGGACTGCTGTACGCCATGGCGGTGGCGTGGCTGCTCTGCACGCTGCTCACGCTCTGGTCCTGGTTCCTGTACCTGGAGCGGGCCCGGCGACCGCGCGAGGACGCGCCCCCTGCAAGCCTGCCGCGCGACAACGCGCCCCTTGCGCTGACCCGAATCGCCGTACAAGGCAGCGGCCAGTCCAACCGATGGAGCACGCTGGTGTTCGGCACGAGCCAGACGACCCCTGAATCGCTCAAAGAGGTTCGCGGCTGCAGTCTGGTCGTCTTCATCGCAGCGCTGATCCCCATTTCGAGTACGGTGCTGCACGCGCCGGCCCTTTTCGGCGGCGAGGTGCTCCCCACGCTCGCCTTCTGGCTGAGCGGCACGGCTTGCGCGCTCGTGGCCTACCTCGCGAAGTCTCGAACGCGCTGAGCCCTCGAAGGCAGGCGAGCCTACGGGCGGGGTATAAGGCGCCCATGACCGAGCCAACGCAAGAACCAGGGAACGAGGCCATGACGCCGGGCGGCGTCCCACTCGTTCCGCAACGACGCGAAGATCGCCGTATCAGGACCTTCGGTGATCTGTGCTTCCGCAGCGGTTGTGTCGCCGTGCTTTCGGCGTTCCTCTTCGCGCTGAGCCTGACCGAGAAACACCATGGGAAGCAGGAAGATCCGCGTGACACCGCGATCTGGTGGGGACTCTTCTGGCTCTTCTGCACCGGTTGCTACGTCGTGCGCTACGTGAAAGAACGCGACCGCAGCTAGCACCCATGCGCGCGTTCGGCGCCGGATGCTACAATCGGCTATGAAAATCGTCTCCTGGAACGTCAATGGCCTGCGCGCATGCGAGCGCAACGGATTTTGGAACTGGTTCGACGCCTTCAAACCCGACGTACTCGGCATGCAAGAGGTGCGCGCCGAGCGTAGCCAGCTCTCGGCCGAGTGCGCCGAGCCGGAAGGCTACCACCACGTCTGGAACCCCGCGGCCAAGAAAGGCTACAGCGGCGTCGCGAACTGGGCGCGCGAGGCGCCCAAGAAGACCGGCTACGGCCTCGGCAAGCCCGAGTTCGACAGCGAGGGCCGCGTGCTCGTCAGCGAGTTCGACGACTTCGCGCTCTACAACATCTACTTTCCGAACGGCAGCCGTGATCACAGCCGCGTGCCCTACAAGCTCGCGTTCTACGAGGCGCTGATGCACCAGCTGGCCGAGCGGTTGAAGCGCGGCGATCGCCTGATCGTCGGCGGCGACTTCAACACGGCCCACGACCGCATCGACCTGGCGAACCCGACGGCCAACACGAAGACGACGGGCTTTCTGCCCGAGGAGCGCGTGGTGATCACGCAGTTCCTCGAGATGGGCTTCCGCGACGTCTTCCGCGATCGCCACCCCGGCGAGAAGGGCCACTACACCTGGTGGAGCAACCGCCCGGGCGTGCGCGAGAAGAACGTCGGGTGGCGCATCGACTACTTTCTGGTGTCGGAGAACTTCGCCGATCAGGTGAAAAACGTCTACCACCAGCCCGAGGTCAAAGGCTCCGACCACTGCCCGGTGGTACTGGAGCTGTAGGCGCCTCGAGCGCCCCCTCCCCCTGGCGAGGGGGAGGGATGTTGTAGCCCCGTCCAGGGGCGAAAACGGGGTGGGGGAGTCTCTTAGCCGACCGCCGGGAGAGCAATGCTCTTTGTGAGCCGCCGGGAGACTCCCCCTCCCAGCCGAAGCCCCTGAACAGGGCTTCGGCGTCCCTCCCCTCCACCGTGGGGAGGGGACGAAGAGGGCCCCGCTGAGCGGGGCCCCTTGGAGTTAGTGCACCGAGGCGAGCGTGAGGCGCTTGCTCTGGGCGGTCTTGAGGTTCTTGGTGACCTCGTCCCAGTTCGCCACGTTCCACCAGGCTTCGAGGTAGTCCGCGCGGCGGTTCTGGTACTTCAGGTAGTAGGCGTGCTCCCACACGTCGACGCCGAAGATCGGCGTGCGATCCTGGGCGAGCGGCGAATCCTGGTTCGCCGAGTTCTCGACGTTCAGCTTGCCGCCGTTGTCGAGCGTCAGCCAGGCCCAGCCGCTGCCGAAGCGCGAAGCCGCGGCCGCGTTGAACTTGTCGCGGAAGGTCTTGAAGTCGCCGAAGTCGCGCTTGATCAGATCAAGCAGCTCGCCGGCCGGCTCGCCGCCGCCGTTGGGGCTCATGATCTTCCAGAACAGCGAGTGGTTCAGGTGGCCGCCGCCGTTGTTGATCACGGTCTGGCGGATGTCGCCGGGCACGCGATCCAGGCTCGTCATCAGCTCGACGATCGACAGCTTTTGAAGATCCGGGTGGTTCTCCAGCGCCTTGTTCACGTTGTTGATGTAGGCCTGGTGGTGCTTGGTGTAGTGGATCTCCATCGTGCGCGCATCGATGTGCGGCTCGAGGGCGCTGTAATCGTAGGGCAGAGGCGGAAGTTCAAAGGCCATCGGTTGTCGTCCTCTCTACATAATTGGTAACACCGAGGTTCCTAACTTACGCCTGTGACCCCTGCTTGTCAACGCGTGACGCCCGCCCGCGACGAAGCGCGCTCGATCGGGGTATAGTCCAAATAGGACGCTCGTCTTTCGCCGCACTTCAACGGAGAAGTTTTCATGACCACCGCCTTCTCGATGATCGAGATGATCAAGGAAAAACGCCAGGGCAAGGCCCATTCGGAAGACACGCTCGCCACGTTCGTGCGCAAGCTGGTCGCCGGCGAGCTGCCGGATTACCAGGTCTCCGCCTGGCTGATGGCCGTGGTCTTCCAGGGCATGACCCTCGAAGAGACCACCGCGCTGACGCGCTTGGTGGCCGAGTCCGGCGACGTGCTGCGCCTCGATTCCGTGCCGGGCCCCGTGGTCGACAAGCACTCGACGGGCGGCGTGGGCGACAAGGTGACCATGATCTTCGCGCCGCTTTTGGCCGCCGCGGGCGCCACCGTCGCCAAGCTCTCGGGCCGCGGCCTCGGCCACACGGGCGGCACGATCGACAAACTCGAGGCGATTCCGGGTTTTCGCACGGGCCTCTCCGAAGACGAGTTCCTCGCCCAATTGCGCAGCACGCGCGCGGCGATCGCCTCGCAGACGCAGGACCTCGCGCCCGCCGACGGCATCCTCTACGCGCTGCGCGACGTGACGGCGACGGTCGAGAGCGTGCCGCTGATCGCGGTGTCCGTGCTCTCGAAGAAGATTGCGGCCGGTTCCGACGCGATTCTGCTCGACGTCAAGGCCGGCGCGGGCGCCTTCATGCCCGACGTCGATTCGGCGATCGCCCTCTCGCGCGTGATGCTCGAAGTAGGCGAGCGCCTGGGCAAGCGCGTCATCTGCGCCGTCACGGGCATGGATCAGCCCCTCGGCCGCGAAGTCGGCCACGCCAACGAGGTCGCCGAGGCGATCGCCACGCTGCGCGGTGAAGGCCCCGAGGATCTCACGGCGCTGTGCGTGCAGATGGGCGGCTTGCTGCTGCAGGCGAGCGGCGTCGTGCGCAGCGCCGAGGAAGGCGAGGCGCGCTGCAAGCAACTCCTCGGCAACGGCGAGGCGCTCGCGAAGTTCCGTGAGATCATCGAAGCCCAGGGCGGCGATCCGCGCGTGATCGAGGATCCCACGCTGATGCCCCAGGCGCGCTTGCGCGTGCCGGTCGTCTCGCTCGAGAGCGGCTGGATCACGGATCTCAACGCGCTGGGCGTCGGCCAGGCGGCCAAGCTGCTGGGCGCCGGGCGCCAGAAGAAGACCGATCAGATCGACCTCGCCGTGGGCGTGCACCTCGTGAAGAAGGTGGGCGATCGCGTCGAGGCCGGCGAGGTGCTCGCCGAGCTGCTCGCCAACGACGAGGCCAAGGCCGCGGCCGCTGGCGAGAAGCTGCGTGAGGCTTACCACTTCGGCACGCACGCGCCCGAGCCGCAGCCGCTCATCAAGGCGGTGCTCTCGGCCGAGACGCTCAAGGCGAACGCCTGACGAAGGAGCCCATGCCTTTCAAGTTTGCGGCAATTTTGGTCGAAAAATCGAGAAAGGCGCGTGCCGGCTCGCCGGCGCATAGAGGATTGAACTAGTGGCCGTTGGTGGAAAGCGGATTCGTCTCGGCGAGATTCTGATCAAGGCGGGCGTGCTCGAAGAGGCACAGCTCGAAGAAGCGCTCGCCAAGCAAAAAGAGACCCGCGAGCCGATCGGTGAGATCCTCACCAAGATGGGCTTCGTCACCGAGGAAAAGATCAAGTACGCCCTCGAGCTGCAGTTCGGGGTCAAGCACATCAACCTCAAGCAGGCGCGTGTGCCGGCGGAAATCCTCAAGCTGCTGCCCGAGCAGATCATGAAGCAATTCATGATGATTCCGGTGCAGGTGAACCAGCTGACGGTCGCCCTGGTCGATCCCAACAACATCCTCGCGATCGACGAGATCCGCAAGCGCTTGCGCGGCGTGAACGTCGTGCCGGCCGTCTGCACCGAGTCGGACTTCTGGGAGCTGCTCAAGACCGTGCCCAAGGAGGGCCCGGCGCCCACGGCCGAGGCCAAGCCCGCCGCTTCGAGCCACCTGCCCGAGATTCCCACCGCCACGGACGCGCAGCTCAAGGAATTGATCGATCGCGCGGCGAAAGGCGGCGGCGAGGCGGCCGTCACGCCGCTGGTGAACGCGATTCTGGCGGCGGCGATCAAGAAGCGCGCCAGCTCGGTGCTGATCGAGCCGATGGAGCACGAGGTGATCCTGCGCTACCGCGTGGACGGTCACATGCTCCGCGAGCCGGGCATTCCCGGCAAGCTGGGGCCGGCGATCGCCAGCCGCGTGAAGGTCATGGCCGGTTTGTCCGTCACCTCGGGCAACACGCCGCAGTCGGGCGTCTTCTCGTTCAACTTCGAGAACCGCCCGGTCAAGATCGCCTTCCACTCGCTGCCCGCGCGCTACGGCCACATGGTCACGATTCGCATCTTCGACAGCGCGATCCTCGCGAGCCAGGGCGTCGACAATCTGGTGCTCTCGCAGCGCGTCGCGGCGAGCTTGCGCACGCTGCTCGCCAAGCCCTCGGGTATGGTGCTCTTCGCCGGCCCGCGCGGCGCCGGCAAGACGATCCTCATGTATGCTTGTCTGAAAGAGATGCAGACACAGGGCGCGAGCGTGATCACGGTCGAAGATCCGATCGAGTTCGATCTCGACGGCATCACGCAGGTGCCCGTCTCGCACGAGCCGGGCGCGAACGACCTCTCCGTGACGGCCGGCCTCAACTCGGCCTTCAATCAGAGCCCGAGCGTGCTCATGATGGGCGACATCGACACGCCCGAGGTGGCCCAGCGCCTGGTCCGCGGCGCGCTGTCCGGCACGCTGCTGATGGCCGGCCTCACGACCACGCAGGCGGCTCTGGTCGAGGCGCGCGAGACCTGGGACGTGCCCGGGCGATTGATCGCGAACGCGATCACGGGCCTCGTGACGCAGCGATTGGTGCGCCGGCTCTGCCCGAGCTGCAAGCAGAAGTACATGCCCGACGAGCGCACGGCGAAGTTCTTCGCGCGGCTGAACAACTCGGGCGAGCTCTACAAGTCGGTCGGCTGCGACACGTGCTACCAGACGGGCTTCTCCGGCCAGGTGGGCGTCTACGAGGTGATTCCTTTCACGCCGCAGATTCGCGAGCTGGTGGCGCGCAACGCGCCCAAGGCGCACATCGACCAGCTGGCGCGCCAGATGGGGCTTTTGACGCTCGAGGACTACGCCATGTGGCTGGTGTCGCAGGGCTACACGACGCTCGAAGAGATCAAGAAGACCGACATTCACGAGCTGGTGCAAGCGGGCCAGATGGCCCAGGAAGCGGCGGCGATCGTGCCTGGAGGCCAGGCGGCGGCGGCCGTGTAGAGTCGGCGGCTTTCTTGTATAATGGGGCCCGTTCTCAGGGTTCTCATTGAAAGGATGCCGCCATGTCGAACTTCAACGAATTCAAGCGCAGCCTGGACCAGCTGGTGGAACAGGCACAGCATACGGCCCAGCTCGGTTTCGACGTCGCCCGCGAGCAAGTCGAGACCCTGGTGCGCACGACGCCGAACCTGAACGATCAGGTCGACGAGGTCCGCCGCAATCTGCAGACGATGGCCCGCGAGATGGAGACCCGCGCGCAGGAGCTGGTGCACCTGGCGACGTCCGTCGTGCAGCCGCCCAGCCGTCCGGGCGCGAGCGCCGGCCGCTCGACGCCGTCGACCGAGGCGCCCACGGGCACCGAGTCCGCCACCCGCGCGGGCGCGGGCACGCCGCAGACCGGCTCTAACTTCGACCAGCCCACGCCGACGCCCGCGGGCGAGGCGCCTGGTCAGGAGTAAATTCTGCTCGCCCCGCCCCTTGGGCGGGGCGAGTGGACTTTGAGGCGACCGATTATTCGGGTCGCGCGGCTTCCTGGCGCGGCTCGTTGTACGTCACGACGAGCTCTTTGAGCCCACGGCGAATTGCGAGCTCGTCGCCCGTCATCGCGGCGGCTTGCAATCGCGTGAGGCCCAAATCCAGGCGATCGCGCGCGATCGCCTCCGGCTTGGCGATGAAGATCTTCTTGTGCGTCGTCGCCGCCGTGCCCTCTTCGGCCGTCAGCAACTCCTCGAAGAGCTTCTCGCCGGGGCGCAAGCCCGTGAACTTGATCTCGATGTCCGTGTCCGGCTCGTAGCCCGAGAGGCGGATCAAATCGCGCGCCAGATCCACGATGCGCACCGGATCGCCCATGTCGAGCACGAAGACCTCGCCGCCTTGCCCAAGCGCGCCGGCCTGCAGCACGAGCTGGCTGGCCTCGGGAATCGTCATGAAGTAGCGGATGATCTCGGGGTGCGTGATGGTGATCGGCCCGCCCTGGGCGATCTGGCGCTTGAAGAGCGGAATCACGCTGCCGCGCGAGCCGAGCACGTTGCCGAAGCGCACGCACAGAAAACGCGTCTTCGAGCGACAGCCGAGCTCCTGCACGACCATCTCGGCCGCGCGCTTGCTGGCGCCCATCACGTTGGTGGGGTTCACGGCCTTGTCCGTCGAGATGAGTACGAAGGTCTCGACGCCGTACTCGTCCGCCAGCTGGGCGACGTTGCGCGTGCCGAAGACGTTGTTGAGAATCGCCTCGGAGGGGTTCTTCTCCATCAGCGGCACATGCTTGTGCGCGGCGGCGTGGAAGACGACCTCGGGCGCGTAGGTGGCGAAGAGGTGGGCCATGCGCGTCGCGTCACGCACGTCCGCGATCAGCGGGACGATCTCGAGGCTCGGAAAGCGCTCGCGCATCTCCATCTCGATCGTGTAGATGCTGAACTCGC
>DATNPP010000357.1:0-22059 GCA_036703175.1 Oscillatoriaceae cyanobacterium | reverse complement strand
CGCCCCCACGCCGAGCGGTCTCCAGTTCTTTAGGTACGCGTGGTCAGCTCGTTACGAGTCGCCACCGCGATCGCCGCCTCGCGGCTACGCCGGCCGAGGTAACCCGCGATCGCCGACAGGGCCAGCACGATCACGCCGCCGACGAAGATCGCCCAGGCGTTGTTCGCGGCGACCGTCAACGCGTTCGTCACGCTATGCGGCACCGTCGCGGCCACGTTGTTGCCGATCGCCCGCCCCGTCGCGGACGGCGCGGCCGTCCGAGGCACGCTGTTGGCGGCCGCCGTGGCCGCCGTGTTGGCGACGAACAACGCCGCGATCAGCGGGGTGAGAACCGTCATCACGCCGACCATCAGGCCGTTGTAGACGGCCTCGGCCTTCGTGCGCATGTCGCTCACGTAGCCCGTCAGATACGCGCCGATGAACACGCCGATGATCGTCGCGATCACCGTGCCCCAGCCCACGCTCGCCGGTGTCAATCCGCCGAACGCGCCGGCCGAAGGCGTGAAGCCCACGCCCACGAACAACGCGCCCAACAAGAAGGTCACCACCAGCGTCGCGGCCAAGCCGGCCCAGATGGGTCCCCAGTGCAGCTCACGCTGCATCGGAGCCGCCACCAACAGGTCGGTGCGGCCGAAACGATCGAGCTCTCGCCCCATGATCATGGAGCGGCGGATATCGACGTCGGGCGTCACGTCCGTCGTCTTGTCAGTCCGAATATTCCGTTCATCCATCCCCTCGCACTCCTTTCCGCTAGCTGCCTCGTACAGGTAGGGATGTTCGCATCTTAGTCTCAACCGGGGCGGCCTCCAACAGGCAACAAGGACCTGCGGAAACCTCCCGCAAGACGATCGCCCCGCCTGCGTTCGCATCGGCTGGTCCAAACGAACGAGAGAAAGGGGCTCGACTCGGCTGGAATAGCCAATTTGCTGCAGGCGGCCCCCTTGCAAGTTGGCCATAGCGCGACGCCATTTCCCACCAGCTTGCACAAACTTCGCTAGATTCCGCGTTTTCGGTCCCTTAGCCGATTTACAGGTTGTCAGATCACGTGCTAGGGTCAGTTCATAAATGTTTACGAACGTGTCAAACACCGAGAAATCATCTTGTAGAGCGGTGCGGCCGGAGCGGGCAAACTCCGGTCGTTGGAAAGGAGGGCCTTCCAATGGTTGGAAATAAGCCGGGACCGGCGAAGGGTGATCCACGCATGGTCGAGGCGGGGCGTCGCGGGGGCCAGACCGTCAAGGAAGAACGCGGTCGCGAATTCTTTCAGGCCATCGGACAAAAAGGTGGTCAGGCGACCAAGGAGAAGTACGGCCCCGAATTCTTCTCCCAGATCGGCCGCAAGGGCGGCGAATCGGTGAAACGTGAGCGCGGCGTCGAGTTCTACTCGTCGATCGGCCGCAAGGGCGGTTCCTCGTCTCGCGTGGGCAAGGGTCGAAAGAAATCGACCTAAAACCTCTAACCCACCGGATGGGGCCCTTCTTCGAAGGGCCCTTTTTCTTTGACATGGCGGACGCCGGCTCGGTACAATCCAGACGCGCCCACAGGCGCGATTTGAAGCCGCAGAAAGAGAGCCCGCCGTGTCATTGCACGAGAAAACCGCCCACGAACTCAGCGCCCTGATGGCGCGTGGCGAGCTCGGGGCGCGCGAGCTCACGGAGGCCGTCTATTCGCGCATCGACGCCGTCGAGCCGCGCGTGGGCGCCTACCTCACGCTCACCCGCGCGCACGCGCTCGCGCAGGCCGAGGCGATCGACGCGCGCCGCAGCAAGGGCGACGCTCTCGGAGCGCTCGCCGGCATTCCGATCGCCCTCAAGGACAATCTGCTGACGCGGGGCATTCGCACCACCGCCGCCTCGCGCATGCTCGAGCACTACGTGCCGCCTTACGAAGCGACCGTTACGACCCGCCTGAACGACGCGGGCACGGTCTGCGTGGGCAAGGCGAACATGGACGAGTTCGCCATGGGCAGCTCGACCGAGAATTCGGCCTTTCAAAAGACGCGCAATCCGTGGCACCTCGACACCGTGCCCGGCGGCAGCTCGGGCGGCAGCGCCGCGGCGGTGGCCGCCGGCACCGCCACGCTCGCGATCGGCACGGACACCGGCGGTTCGATTCGCCAGCCGGCGGCCTTCTGTGGCGTGGTCGGCATGAAGCCCACCTACGGCCTCGTCTCGCGCTACGGCGTGGTCGCCTTCGCGAGCTCGCTGGATCAAGTCGGCCCGCTCACGCGCGACGTGCGCGACAACGCGCTGCTGCTCTCGGCGATCGCCGGCCACGACCCGCTCGATTCCACCTCGATTGCGGAGCCCGGGCGCGATTACACCCAGGGGCTCGAAGCCGGCGTCAAGGGCCTGCGCATCGGCGTCGTGAGCGAGCTGATGGGCGAGGGCATCGCGCCTGACGTCCGCGACGCGGTCAACGCCGCGTTGACGGTGCTCGAGAGCCAGGGCGCGCACGTCGAGACCGTCTCGCTGCCGCACTCGAAGCTGGCGCTGTCGACCTACTACGTCGTCGCGACGGCCGAGGCGAGCTCGAACCTGGCCCGCTACGACGGCGTGCGCTACGGCTATCGCGCGCCCGAAGCGGCGGACCTGCTCGCGATGTACCGCAACAGCCGCGCGCACTTCGGTCCCGAGGTGAAGCGCCGCATCATGCTCGGCACCTACACGCTGGCGGCCGGCTACTTCGATGCGTATTACAAGAAGGCCCTGCAGGTGCGCACGCTCATCAAGCGAGACTACGAGCAGGCTTTCGAGCGATTCGACGTGCTGGTCTCGCCCACCACGCCCACCACGGCCTTCAAGCTGGGTGAGAAGGTCGACGATCCCCTCACGATGTACCTGGGCGACGTCGCGACGATTCCCATCAACCTCGCGGGCGTGCCGGCGCTGTCGCTGCCCTGTGGCTTCGACGCGCATGGCTTGCCGATCGGATTGCAGCTCATCGGCAAGCCGCTCGCCGAGTCCACGCTCTACCGCACCGCCTACGCTTACGAGCAAGCGGCCGACCACCACACCCGCCGCCCGGCGCTGGCCTAAGGAGGCCCCATGTCGACGAAGTACGAAGCGGTCATCGGCCTCGAAGTCCACGCCGAGCTGCTCACGGAGACCAAAATCTTCTGCGGCTGCCGCGCCGAGTTCGGCGCGCCGCCCAATACGAACACCTGCCCCGTGTGCCTGGGCTTGCCCGGCTCGCTGCCGGTGCTCAATCGCCGCGTGCTCGAGTTCGCCATCAAGACGGGCCTCGCGCTCAACTGCCGCATTCCCGAGGTGAGCAAGTTCGACCGCAAGAACTACTTCTATCCGGACCTGCCGAAGGGCTACCAGATCTCGCAGTTCGACCAGCCCATCTGCGAGCACGGCTGGCTCGAAAGTCCGGTCGGCGACGGCATGAAGCGCATCGGCATCACCCGCGCGCACATGGAAGAAGACGCCGGCAAGCTCGTGCACCAGGGCGCCGCGGGCCTCGCGGGCTCCACGCACTCGCTGGTGGACCTCAACCGTGCGGGCGTGCCGCTGCTCGAGATCGTCTCCGAGCCGGACATTCGCACCGCCGAGGAAGCCAAGCTCTACGTGCAGGAGCTGCGCGCGATTCTGGTCTACCTGGGCGTCAACGACGGCCGCTTGGAGCAGGGCTCGCTGCGCTGCGACGCCAACGTCTCGATTCGCCCGGTCGGGGAGTCCAAGTTCGGCACCAAGACCGAAATCAAGAACATGAACTCGTTCCGCGCCATCGAACGCGCGATCGAGTACGAAATTCGACGTCAAATCGAGGCCGTCGAGGACGGCGAGACGATTCGCCAGGAAACGCGGCTCTGGAACGAGGAGAAGCAGGCCACGATCAGCATGCGCTCCAAGGAAGGCAGCAGCGACTACCGCTACTTCCCGGATCCGGACCTGATTCCGCTGCACATCGCCCGCGAGACCGTCGCCGACTTTCAAGCCACGCTGCCCGAGCTGCCGGCCGCCAAGCGTCAGCGCTATCAAGAAGCGCTCGGATTGACCGCCTACGACGCGGCCGTGCTCGCGGCGGACAAGGAGATGGCGACTTATTTCGACCAGGCCGTCGCGGCCTACGCCGCCAACCCCAAGGGCATCGCCAACTGGCTGATGGGCGACATCAGCGCCGCGCTGAACGCCGAGAAGCTCAGCATCAGCGAGATCAAGCCGACGCCGCAGCAGCTCGCCGAGCTGGTGCGACTGATCGACGCGGACACGATCTCGGGCAGCATCGGCAAGAAGGTCCTGCCCGAGATGCTGCGCACCGGCGACGCGCCCAGCGCGATCGTCGAACGGATGGGCCTCTCGCAGATCTCGGACACGGGGGCGATCGCCCAGGCCGTGGCCGACGTGCTGCAGGCCAACCCGGGCCAGGTCGCCGAGTACCATGCCGGCAAGACCAAGGTGCTGGGCTTCCTGGTGGGCCAGGTTATGAAAGCCACCCAGGGACGCGCCAAGCCGGACCTGGTGAATCGCCTGCTCACCGAGGCCCTGAGCGCCCAGCAGGTCTGATCCTACACCTTCCGTCCGGATCTTCGCACGCGCCGGGTGATTTCCCGGAAGGCCGCTCGCCACCCGGTGATCGGCCTAACAGTCATGCGACTTCGCACGGGCTACAATGCCCGTGGCCGCCGCTGTGGTTAAAGATTGGTTAATTTGACATCAAACGCGAGCCCGGCTCGTGGTATGATTGCTTGCTAACATCATCTACAGCCTTTCCGTGGCCGATCACCTTCGTATCGTCTTCTCCGCCTCGCGCCAGGGTCGCAGCAGAAAGTCCGAACGCCATCCATGACCAAACGCACTCCTCCCACGCACCTCAGCTGGAAAGTCGGCTTGCCGGTCCTGCTGGTGCTGGCCCTCGGGGTCGACGGCTTCGCCACGCACACGCTGACCTATTTTCAATCGGCGGCGTTGATTCCTCTGCTCTACAGCGTCATCGTTTTCACCATCGGCGCGGTGTTCTACAGTCCGCGCCCGCGTGGCGAGCGCTTGCCGGACGAGGAATTGCCGATGGTCAGCGTGCTGATTCCGGCGCACAACGAAGAGAACGTCATCGCGCACACGCTGTCGCACATGCTGCGTCTGGACTACCCGCGCTACGAGATCATCGTCATCGATGACCACTCCAGCGATCGCACCGGCGAGATTCTGCGCGAGTTTCCGGTCAAGGTGGTCACGCGCCGCAATCTGCCCAATCGCGGCAAGTCCGAGGCGCTCAACGCGGGCCTCGAGGTGGCCGAGGGCGACGTGCTCTGCGTCTTCGATGCGGACACCGAGGTGGCGCCGGACTTCCTGCGCCTTGCGGTCGCGCCGTTGGTGCAGGACCCCGAGGTCTGCGGCGTGCAGGCCCAGGTGCGCATGTACAATCGCGGCGTGAACTTCCTGACCGCCGGCCAGGACGACGAGTTCGCCCTCTACAGCGAGATCACCCAGGTGGGCCGCGAGCGCCTGCGCGGCGCGGCGGCGTTGGGCGGCAACGGCCAGCTCACGCGCCGTTCGGCCATCAAGGCGCTGGGCGGCTGGAGCCCCGCGGCGCTGACCGAGGATCTCGATTTGACCATGCGCCTGTTCCTCGCGGGACGCGGGCGCATCGCGCACTGCTCGGAGGCGATCGTCTGGCAGGAAGGCGTGCCGGACTTCGGCGCGCTGATTCGCCAGCGCACGCGCTGGGCCGAGGGCATGCTGCGCTGCTGGGGCGAGTTCGCCTGGCCGATGTTGATTTCGCGCGAAGTGCCGCTGGGCCTCAAGCTGGATTCGCTCTATTTCCTGGGCTCGGTCTTTCTGCCCAGCTTCACCGTGACGAGCCTGGTGTTCAGCGTGGCCTCCTTCGTGCCCGGATTGTTCACCCACGCGCTGCCCGATCACGTGGGCGACATGATCTCGTCCGCGTTACTGATCGCCACCTGTTCGTGGTCGCTCGTGATCTCGTACAAGCGCGATCGCCGCCTCGACGTGCTGCCCGGCCTGCGCTCGATGGTCTACCTGCTGCACTGGATTCCCGCGCTCACGCTCGCGATGCGCAACGTGTTCATGGACGCGCCGGTGGTCTGGGAAAAGACCGAGCACCGCGGCCAGGGCCTCATCAGCACCACGATGCCGGTCGCGGTCGGCACTGTCGCGGAATCGTAATCGGCGTCCCCTCCCCCTGGCGAGGGGGAGGGATGTTTGGAGCCCCGTCCAGGGGCGAAAACGGGGTGGGGGAGTCTCTTAGCGGACCGCCGGGAAAGCAATGCTCTTTGTGGTCCGCCGGGAGTCTCCCCCTCCCAGCCTCAGCCCCTGAACAGGGCTTCGGCGTCCCTCTCCCTCACCAGGGGGAGGGGACGTGCGACGCCTATTTGATCCAGGCATCGGCGACGGCGACTTCGACGGCCACCGGCACCTCGCGCAGGAAGACGCGCGCCGCTTCCTCCATGGTCTGCCGCAAGGCCTCGGCGGCGGCCTCGGCGGCCTCCGTGGGGGCTTCGACCACCAGCTCGTCGTGCACGCAGTTGACGAGCCTCGCGCCGTACGGCGACAGAGCGGCCGTTAGCATCGTCATGGCCTGCTTGAGAATATCGGCATTGGTCGCCTGAATCGGAAAGTTCTTGGCCTGGCGCTCGACGCTGGCCACCTGGCCGCGATCGGACGGGTCGAAATGGAAGCGTGCCCGGCGTCCCGCGAGCGATCGCAACTCGCGCTCGCGAATCGCCACCCGGGCCGTCTCTTCGAGCCAGCGCCCGACGTCCCGGTAAGTCTCGAAGTAGCGCTGAATGAGCCCACGGGCGGTCTCGACGTCCACGCCCAGCTGCCCTGCCAGGCTGGGCGCGCCACGGCCATACACCAGCCCGAAGTTGATGCTCTTCGCCTGGCCGCGCTGCGTCTTCGTGACGGTGTCGAACGGCACGCAAAACATCTCCGAGGCCGTCATGCGATGCAGATCCACGCCCGCGTGAAAGGCCCGCCGGAAGCTCATGTCCCCCGAGACCTCGGCGAGAATACGCAGCTCGATCTGCGAGTAATCCGCCACCACCAGCTTGTGACCCGGCGGCGCGACGAAGCAGGCGCGGTACTCGGGCGTGTTGGGAATGTTCTGCAGATTCGGATGGGAGCAGCTGAAACGCCCGGTCGAGGTCATGAGCTGCTGAAAGTTCGCATGGATGCGCCCGGTGGCCGGATGCACGTGCTCGAGCAGACCCTCGCCGTACGAACTGATCGCCTTTTGCAAGCCACGATACGCCAGAATCTTCGGCACGATCGGATGCTGATCCTGCACGGTGAGCAGCGTGCGCTCGTGCGTGTCCGGCACCTGCACGCCGAGATCCGCGAGCGCCCCGCGCAGCTGCTGGGTCGAATTGAGGTTGATCACCGGCACGACGTCCGGCAACAAGCTGAGCTGCCGCCGCGTGCCCGCGAGCATGCCCTGCAACTCGGCGCTCATGGCCGCATGTTCGCCGCGCAGCTTCTCGAGAATCCGCTGCCAGGCGGCTACGTCGAGCAAGACGCCCGATTGCTCCATCGCGGCGACCACGGGCACCGTTCCGAACTCGAGCGCCGCCACACGCACCAGCCCGGCGTCGATCAAGCGCTGGCGCAGCAGCTTGCGCAACGGCAGCAACACCTCGACATCGCGCGCGGCGTAGGCGATTTGCGATTCGCTGAGTGTGCCGCTCCAGTCACTGAGCTGCGCGCTCTTGTCCATCGGCTCGCCCAGGTAGTGTAAAGCGAGCGCTTCGAGCCTGAAATGTGGCAGTTCGCCAAGCAACTGGGCCGCGAGCATCGTGTCGAAGATTCCCGAGACCGCAAGCCCGTGATGATGCGCCAGCCAACGCAGATCGAACTTGGCGTTGTGCAGCACCTTGAATGGCTTCGGCGCGGCCAATAGCGGCGCGAGCGGGCTCAGGTCCGGCACGGCGAAGGCGTCGACGACCACCAGGTCATCGTCCGTTGCGAGGCTCAGCAGCCGCAGCCTGCCGTCGAGCGGCGAAAGGGCCGTGGTCTCGGTGTCCACGGCGATCGCCTCGGCCGCCGCCAGGCGAGGCAGCAGCTCGGTCAGCTGGGCGGCGTCACGTATGACGGTGACGGGACGTTCGGTGGGCATGGCGGCATCCGTCGAAAGGGGCATCCCAGGATTATATTCCCCACGGGCGATCGTCCGCCTGATGGCTTGCTAGAGCTCGTCCTGCATCGAGCCCACGCCCGGCTCGAACAAGCGCGCGTACATCTTGAGCGCCGCGAGGTCCGTCAAGCCGGCGATGTAATCGCACACGACGCGGAGGCGCTGCGGCTCGTCGTGGCGCACCTCGTCCCAGCTCTCGCGGACGTCCTCCGGCAGCAGATCGCCCGAGTCGTCCTGCGCCAGCGCGCGAAAGAGCTGCGTGACGATCAACCGACCCTTGTACTCGAGGGTCGTCACGCGCGGATTGCGGATCATCAGCACGAACTCGACCGCCTTGAGCATCGCAACCTGCCGGCGCACGCCCTCGTCCATCGCCAGCGACAGCGCGCCGGATTCACCACGCGTGACGCCCGTGTTGATGATCGCCGCGTGGATCAAGGTCGAAGTCAGCCGCTTGCGCTGCTCTTTCAGCCGCAGCGCCGAGCCGCCGGGCAACTGGGCGAAGACGCGCGCCATGAAGGCCTGCACTTCGGCCACGTCGCAGCCAATTGCGCCGCGCTTGCCGGCATACTCGGCCATGCGCTCGACGAGCCGCAGATTGTTGAAGTGCTCCGGAATGATAAGCCCGCTGTGAAGGCCGTCCTCCAGGTCGTGCACCGAGTAGGCGATGTCGTCGGCCCACTCCATGATCTCGGACTCCAGGCTGCGGCCGGCGCGATCGCCGTCCGCGCGAATCCAGGCCATCAGAGGCTCGTCCTGGTCGTAGTAGCACTTCTCGACCGCCAGATGGGCCTTCGGGCCCGTGCGGGCGCGCTTGCGGGCGCTGTAGGGCTCGAGGTACTTCAAAACCGCCCGCAGCGTCGCGCGCGTCAAATTCAATCCGAATTCCTCACGCTTGGACTCGAGCCGGGTCAGAATGCGTAGGTTCTGCGCGTTGGCCTCGAAGCCGCCGTAAGCGTGCATCATCGCCTGCAGGGCCGCCTCGCCGTTGTGGCCGAACGGCGGATGGCCGAGGTCATGGGCCAAACAGGCGGCCTCGACCAGCTCGACCGAGATCGGCGCGCCCGCGAGCTCGGGCGTCTTGTTCACAAAGAGAACCAGCCCCTTGCCGATCTGGGCGGTCTCCATCGAGTGCGTCAGGCGCGTGCGAAAGAAATCGCCCTCGCCGACGCCGAAGATCTGCGTCTTGCCCTGCAAACGGCGAAAGGCGGAAGAATGGATGATGCGCGCCCGATCC
Source organism: Oscillatoriaceae cyanobacterium (assembly GCA_036703175.1). GTDB lineage: Bacteria > Cyanobacteriota > Sericytochromatia > S15B-MN24 > JAQBPE01 > DATNPP01. Next base: position 12,725 of record DATNPP010000357.1, on the reverse strand, counting down.
ACCTCGAACGGGCTGCGCGGATCCTGGGGATCGGCCGTATCCGTCGCGTCGCGGCGTGCCAGGTCTTCGGAAGTGTAGCGGGACATCGTTTTCCTTTCGCTGCAGGCAAGCGCCATGGTAGCCGGGCACGCGCCAGGGCGCAAGAACGCCTTCGCGTGGTAAATGGTGATAAGACGCCGAATCGACCACTCCAATGTCCAGCTCGCCCCCCGAACTCTCAAACGCCACGCTCAGCCAGCTGCGCCCGACTTCGCCCGGGCCCTGGCAGCGTCTGCGTGCGGCCTTCGGGCAGGAGTCCTTCGGCCGTCCCACGGGCCCCTGGCGCACGTTGGCCACGCCGGTACCACTCGGCGCGATGATGCTCTACCTGGCGCGAGTGGCTCTTTTGCCGCCGAGCACCTGGCTGTGGGCGGTCCAGCGGCTGAACGAGATCGCCTGGCTGCTTTGGGCGCCGTTCGCGCTCGCGACGCTGGGGCAGGCGATCGCCATGGGTCTCTCGGCTCGACGCTGGCGTGAGACGGAGGGCGAACTGCACCTCGACTACTCCCCGCGCGCCTGGCACTACGGACTCGCGACGGGAGTCGTCGCGCTGCCGCTGGTGCTGTTGCAGGGCTGCCCGCCGTTTCTGGATTTGTACCTCTCCGTGCAACTTCGCCTGGCGTCGACCTTCGGCCACGTCGCGAGCGTGCATGTCGGCTACAATCCGGACTGGAGCAACCTCGTCGTGCTTGGGGTGCTGCCCCTCGTCGCCTGGCAGACGAAGCGGCTGCTCGCAAGCATTCCATGCGGGCGCTTGCTGGCATTTCAACGCGAGATCGCGCGCTTGCGCCGCGCCGTCGCCTGGGAGGACGTGGCCTGGGAGGGCGTCGTCGCGGACACGTTCGATCGCTGGGTCGAAGATCTGTTGCCGCCGATGCCCGATGCGCCCGTCGCCGACCGCGATCGCCGGCTGCGACAGCGCTGGGGCGGATTGCGCCGCGAGGTCGTGCTCAGCTTCATCGCCTCGCCGCCGGATCTGCTGCGGGCAAACCGGGCGCTTGCGCTGTTTCGCCAGAGCGCCTAGGATGAGGGCGAAGGAGCCCGTATGCCTGCGCTGAAATGGCCCAACGAGGTCGTCTACCAGATCTTCCCGGATCGCTTTCATTGCCACGATCCATCCGCCCGCTGGCCATCCGGCGCCTTCATGTGGCACGACAAGCCGATCCGCGTCAGCAACAGCCGCGAGGCCGTCACCAGCCGCGAGCATCACCAGTACACCTTCTTCGGCGGCACGCTCGAGGGCATTCGGCGCAAACTCGATCACCTGCAGGATCTCGGCGTCACGGCAATTTACCTGACACCGATCTTCAAAAGCCGCTCCACGCACCGCTACGACACGGACGACTACCTGAAAGTGGATCCGATGCTCGGCAGCGAGCAGGATTTCTACGCGCTGAGGGATGATTTGCACGCGCGCGGCATGAAGCTCATGCTCGACGGCGTCTTCAACCACACCTCGTGGCATCACCGCTGGATCAAAGAGCATCCGGAGTATTACCTCCAATCCGGCCCGAACCAGATCGAGACCTGGATGGGCAGCGGCAAGCTGCCCAAGCTGGACGTGGACGCCCCCGGCGTCACGGAAGCGCTGCTCGGCGTGATCGATCACTGGCGGGGCGTGGACGGCTGGCGCTTGGACGCCTCGCATTTGCTCTCGCGCCGCGTGCTCGCGCGCATCAAGGAGCGCGTCGGCCCCGATCGGCCGGTGATCGGCGAGGACTGGGACGACGCCCGCTTCGATCTCGAGGAGGGCATCTACGACGGCGTCACGAACTTCGCCTTCAAGCGCAACGTGGCGGCGCTCATGTACGGCGACTGCCCGCCCGAGACCTTCGCACGGCGCATGCGCGTGGTCTACGAGGGCTATCCCTGGCCGGCGGTGGTCCAGAGCTGGTCCATGCTCAACAACCACGACACGGAGCGCTTCTACTCGAAGATCGGCGAGCGCCAGGCCCTCTACAAGCTGGCCCAGGTGCTGCAGTTCACGCTGCCCGGCACGCCGCTCGTCTACTACGGCGACGAGTGGGGCATGACCGGCTGGGGCGATTGGGGCGCCCGCGCACCGATGGTCTGGCGGCCGAACCCGCAGCAGCAAGACTTTTTCGCGCACCTCAAGCGCCTCACGGGCTTGCGCAAGCAGCATCCCGTCTTCGCGACGGGCGCGATCCGCTTCCTACACGCGGACAATCGCAGCCGAACCTTGGCATATGAACGATTCGATGCACGGGAGCGCGCCCTCGTGTTGCTCAACTTCGGTCCATTCGAGCAGCACGTCGACGTGAACGGCACCGGCTACCGGCTCGCGGCGCATGACTGGGAAGTGCATCTGCGTTGAGGTAAAGATCCGATTCGGCAGGGAACAATCAAGTAGCCCTTTCGCTGGAGCCCGCCATGCGCCGCGCCCATCTTCTGTTTCTTTCGCTTCTGCTCGCCGCCTGTAGCGCGCAGACGCCGAACAGCACCAAGGCTCCGCGCGCCGACGTCAGCAGCGCCCCGGCTTCGAATGCGGCGACCACGACCTCCAACGCCGCCGACACGGCGACGGTCGTCCATACCGGCCAGGTACTCGGCGAGGACGGCAACCCGGCCGCCGGCGTGATCGTGACGGCCACCCTCATCGGCAACAACGGCGGCGGCGTCATCTCGAACAACGGCTCCGGCGTCATCTCCAACAACGGTTCGAGTTATCGGTTGCAGGACAACGGGCTACAGGCCGTTACGGACGCTCAGGGCGACTTCACGCTGACCTTGCCGAGTCAGCCCGTGAACCTCGAAGCCGTGCAAACGCCGACGGAGAAGGCCATTCAGTTCAACGTCACCTCGGGCGCCTCGAACCTCACGCTCACACTGGCCCACACGGGCACCATCAGCGGCAAGGTGACGGCGAGCAGGGCGCCCACGGTCACGAACTTGCTCGGTATCGACGTCTTCGTGCCCGGTACGAGCTATCAGGCCCAGACGGACGCCAACGGGGCCTTCACGATCACCGGCACGCCCGTGGGCACCTACGCCCTGTACGCCGCCAAGGCGGGCCTCGGCAACGCGACCGCGCAGGACGTGCGGGTGAAGTCGAACGAGACGGCCTCGGCCACGCTCGACCTCTCCGTGCAAGCCCCGACCATCAGCGCGATCACGCCGGCGGTGGCGGGCCCCGGCGCCACGATCACGGTCCAGGGCACCAACTTCGGCGCCTCGGACGGCGGCGTCTTCGCCGTCAATCTGGGGGGAGCGGTCGCGCTCAATCCCACGCGCCTCGACGACCGGACGATTCGCTTCACGCTGCCGGACAGCGCCACCACGGGGGAACTCTCCGTCACCGTCGACGGCATTCAAAGCAATCCGCAGCCGCTCACCGTGCTCGAGAGCCTCGTGGTGCCCACCTATCTCGACACGTTCGCGGTGGGCGATCACATCAGCGCGCGCGCTTACGGCTACGACACCAACGGCAAGCCCGTGGCCGTGCCGGGCGTGATCTGGCGCAGCCAGAACGACGACATCGCCGTCGACGCGAGCGGCACCGTCATGGCGCTCACGGCGGGCAAGACGACGCTCACGGCCAGTATCGGCAACGTCTCGGCAGTCGCGAACGTCAACGTCTATGCGCCGAACGGGGCCTTTTTCACCACACTCGCCGGCCATCAAACCGATGCCGATCCGCCCTCGGCGGATGGCCTCTCGGATGCCGCCCTGTTCTCGCAGCCGCTCGGCATGACGATCGATCCCAAGACCGGCACGCTCTACGAGGCCGAGTGGTGGGAAACCGCATCGTTCTGGAAGTTCCTGATCCGCAAGATCACGCCCGACGGTCAGGCCACCACGCTTTGCGGCGGGGACGAAGGCTACAACGACGGCCAGGGCGCAGCCGTCGAGTTCGATACCGCGGGCCAATGGTTCGTCAACCAGTGTCTGGCCTACAGCCCGGACGGCAACCTGTACCTCGCGGACACCGCCAACAACCGCGTTCGCTGCGTCACTCCCGCGGGGCTGATGACCACCTTCGTCGGCGACGGCACCGCCGCCAACAAAGACGGTAGCGGCGCGCAGGCCGAGTTGGCTGCCCCCGTCACGATCGCGTGCGACGGCACCGGCAATCTCTACGTGGCCGAGGCCACCGGCACGGCCCTGTACAAGATCATGCAGGACGGCGCATGCAGCCGGTTCGTGGACCTTGCGAACGCCGGGGCGAGCGGCCATCTGTTCGGGCTGGCAATCGACGGCCAAGGAAACCTGTACACCCTCGCGAGCAGCAACGGTGCGCTCTACCAGGTGACGCCCGCCGGCCACGCGAGCGCGATCGGGCCGACCTTCAGCAACCCCGAGAGCCTCGTCGCCGACGCCTCAGGCGACGTGTACGTCGCGACCTTCAATCCGCAAGTTCAATTCGCGCCCGGGGACGGCACCGACCTCTACAAGGTCACAACGCAAGGCGGCGTCGCCACCAAGGTGCTGACGACGAGCAACGCCGCCTACGGCGAGCACGACGGCCCGGTGGGAACGGCCCAGTGGCAAAGCATCGAGTACCCGGTGCTGGACGCGCAAGGACGCTTGTTCTTCATGGACGGCGGCGTGGGGTTCGCGTTGCGGAGGCTATCGGGTCTTTAGCCCGCGGTGCGGGTAGCCCCGTCGCTCGTCTGGGTAAAAAAGGGCCAGCCGCCCGAATCCTGGAGAGTGCTCATGTCCATTCCGGCCCCCACGCTGCGCCCCGGTGATCCGCCCCCGTTCTGGGACGGCCCCTGGCATCCGCGAGGCGAATCGGCCGGCGCCGTGATGGTCAAGCCGCTCACGCCGGGCGAGCGCTACACCTTCCCCGAATTCGGCAGCAGCGCCACCGCGACCGTGCCCGCCGCACCGGCGCCCGCGGCCGCGACGCCCGAGCCCATCGCCCAGCCGGTCGCGAGCGCCACGATTCCGCAAGCCGCGCCGGCTCCCGAGCCCGCTCCAATCGCCGCGGGCCCCGCGCCCAGCGAGCCGCGGCCGGCAAGTCCGCCGCCGCCCGAGCAGCAAACGCCGCCTGCGGCGCCGCGCTCGTACGTGGGGTCCTTGCTCGCCCAGGGGGCGATCGCCTCGATCACGAGCTTTCCGCAGCCCCTCGATGCCGACGGCGCCGCCCAGTTCCGGGCGAAGGCCAAGGAGTTGCAAGCCGCCGGCCAGTTGGGCCCTGCGCTGCAGGCGATCGCCGAGGCCGTGAAGCGCTCGCCCGGCGATGCGGCCATCTACGCCCAGATGGGCAGCCTGCTGCTCGCGGGGCGCGCCTGGGAAGACGCCGCCCACCACTTTTTGCTCGCTTACATGCTGGCTCCCAAGGAGCCGTCGTATCAGCGCATGACCCTGCACGCGGCCTGGGCGCTCGGCTACGTCGGCTGGGCCTTCCAGATCGCCCAGGGCCTGTTCAAGCTCCAGCCGTCGCAAGACGTCGCGGACGTCGGCCGCCAGGCCCAGGGCTGGCTCGCCTCGCGCGCGCCGGCCGCCACCTCGCTTTGCCCGGCCTGCCGGACGAACGCGCTCGTCACACAACCGGGGCCCTGCCCCAAGTGCGGCCAGGCGGCCATTCAGGCGCCGGCGAACGCCGTCGGTTTCGCCGGCATTCGCCTGTTGCAGCAAGGCCAGAACGGCCGTCTCTTCGTGGGCGCGGCCTGCGGAAGCTGCCAGCAAGAAACGGCGCTGCTCGTGACGCGCGGCGGCCCACGCTGCCAGCACTGCCAACAAATGGCGCTGCCCACGCTCTGACGCGCGGCCTCGGCATGGGCTCAAGCAGCCGATAAGCACCACGACGCTCGCTGAAAATCGGCTGCTTGTGAGTATCTTGCACAATGCCGGGCGCGAAGTTTGTGGCGCCCGGCCCACCCGCGTCGCTTCATAAGATGTTACACTCAAATTCTGCAAGGCCCGCCTTGGCAAGGCGGCGTCAGGCACATGAGGAGGGTCGAGCCGCATGCATGACCAGTCGAACGGGACAACCGTGACGATCGAGGGGCCCTGCCCCGTCAATCGTTTCCAACAGGTGCTCGAGGTAGCTTCGCGTCGGAAGGCGGATTCCAGGCCGCTCAAGCGCCCCTCGCTGGCCGAGGAGTTCTATCGCGAGAATCCCATGCCCTGGTTGCTGGACTCGGATCCGGTCGAGGAACCGAACAAAGATCGCCAGAGCGCGTAGCATCGAGGGGCCGCCCACGGGCGGCCCCTTTCCTTTCTCGCGAGCCCGCTTCAAACATGGTAAAACAGTAGCTCGTATCCCCGTTGTCGAACGCCCCGCCGGTGTGGGGCAGGCGAGAAAGAGGCCTCCATGACGATCAAGAACGCGGAATCGCGAAGCACGCTGGAATGGGTCGAGGAACTGCTGGGCGACCAAGGGAAGGCCCTGCTCGAGCATCGCGCGACCAAGATTCCCAAGGAAACGTTGCACCTGCCGGGTCCCGATTTTCTCGATCGCATCTTCATTCCCTCCGATCGTCCGCTGCCCGTGCTGAACAATCTGCAGCGCCTCTTCAACACCGGCCGCCTCGCCGGCACCGGCTACCTCTCGATCTTCCCGGTCGATCAAGGCATCGAGCACTCCGCGGGCGCCAGCTTCGCGAAGAACCCGATCTACTTCGATCCCGAGAACATCGTGCGCCTCGCGATCGAGGGCGGCTGCAACGGCGTGGCCTCGACCTTCGGCGTGCTCGCCTCGGTGGCCCGCAAGTACGCGCACAAGATTCCGTTCGTCGTGAAGATCAACCACAACGAGTTTTTGAGCTACCCCAACACCTACGACCAGGTGATGTTCGGCTCCGTGGATGACGCCTACCAGATGGGCGCCGCGGCCGTCGGCGCGACGATTTACTTCGGCTCGCCCGAGTCGCGCCGGCAAATCGTCGAGGTCGCCAAGGCCTTCGACCGCGCCCACGAGCTGGGCCTGGCGACGATCCTGTGGTGCTACACGCGCAACAACGCCTTCAAGAAGGACGGCGTGGACTACCACACGGCGATGGACCTCTCCAGCCAGGCCACGCACCTCGGCTCGACGATCAAGGCCGACATCATCAAGCAGAAGCTTCCCGAGGTGCACGCCTCGGGCTACGACGCGATTAACTTCGGCAAGACCGACAAGCGCGTGTACAGCGAGCTGTCGACCGACAATCCGATCGACATGGTGCGCTACATGGTCGCCAACTGCTACATGGGCCGCGCGGGCCTGATCAACTCCGGCGGCGCCTCGGCGGGCGCGAGCGACCTCGCGGACTCGGTGCGCACCGCGATCATCAACAAGCGCGCCGGCGGCATGGGCCTGATTCTCGGCCGTCGCGCCTTCCAGCGCTCGTTCGACGAAGGCGTCCAGCTGCTGCACGCGGTGCAGGACGTGTATTTGTCCAAGGACATCACGATCGCATAGGGTTCGGCCTGCCTGGGTCGAAAAAGAGGGGGTGGTCGCCATGCGACCACCCCCTGACACTTTGAGGCGAACTAGTTGTCGTTGTCGCTGTCGTTGTCGTCGATGAAGTCGGCCGAGCTGATCATGTCCGAGGCAACCTTCTCGAGCTTGTCGCCGCCGGGCGTGTAGAACATCATCACGGAGTAAAGATCCCCCTCGACGACGGAGAACGTGAGGTAACCCTCGAGCTTCTGCCCCTTTTCGGAGGCGTCGAAGGCGATGTAGCGGCCCTGGGCGTCGCCGATGCCCCCCTTGTCGTCGTTGTTGACCGAGAAGTCATGGAACTCGCCGCTGAAGCCCTTGACCAGCGCCGCCTCGATTTCCTTGTCGGTGTGCTTGCTCCAGTCCATGGTGGTGTCCTTGCCCAAGACGAACGAGCAGGGGTGCTTGTAGATCGTGCCGTCGAAGTCCACCTCATCCTTGGCGTTCTTCGTCATCTTGAACGTCTCGTTCAGCTTGATCGTCATGCCGACGTTCTTGGCCGTGAAGTGCTGCCATTTGGCCATGGCGGCGACGGGCGTCGCGAGCACGAGAGCCGAGGCCATCAGCGCCAGAACTTGCTTTTGCAATTTAAATCTCCTCAATAGCGCCACTTGGGTCCATGACATCAAGCAGCTACAGCACACGATGCTCCGAACAACTCCCAAGCCCCAAAAAAGCACGGTCGCATCAGGAACTTCCTCATGCTTGTCAATCTCGATCTCGGCAATTCAGGGGAGCGATAAGACTTTACTATGCTTGTAGGAGACAAGCAAGCATTTAATTATTAAGCGTGGCAAAACGAGGCCCCACGGCGCGACGCGTCGTGGGGCCTCGTTGATGAGGTGTCTGTGCTTACGCCTTCATCGGCACATGGACGACGAAGTCACGCGCGAAGCGCTCGGCGTACTGCTGGATCAGCTCCTCGACGCGCTCTTGCGAGTCGGAACGGACGATCAGACCCGCGTGCCACTTGCGCGCCTGGCGGTACACGATCTCGGGATCGGTGTAGCGCGACAGGTCCGGGTTTTCGGCGTTCGCGAGCGTGATAATCGTACCCGCGTAGCCCTCCTTGGGCGTCACGGACAGGGGCGTCGGGCCCTGGGCGATCTCGATGCGCGCCCACTCGTGCCACAGGCAGACGCCCGTCGCATGCCAGGCCACGTCGGGAATACGCGCCGCGCCGACGCGCGCGCCGGCCTCGAGGAAGTAGAACTTGCCGTCCTCGCGGCTCTTGATGTACTCGATGTGCGTCACGCCGCGCACCAGGCCCAGGCTCGTGATGACCTTCTGGTTGAGCTCCTGCAGCGCCACCTCGTCCGGGCTGCCCTTCTTGAGGTTGCGCGTGGTGAACATGCCGCCGGTCTTGTTCAGATCCAGCATGGGCGTGCCGTAGCGGTTCACGGTCGCGTGGGCGACCTTGCGCTCGTGCACGACGGAGTCGTCGTGGTAGTCGTCGCCCGGCGTGTACTTCTCGAGCAGCGTGAGGCTCATCTTGTCGCCGAGCTTGTCGACGAGCGGCCAGAGCTCTTCGCGGTTGTTGATCTTGGTGATGCCCATCGAGGCGGCTTCCTGGCGCGGCTTGATGATCCAGGGCGCCGGCACGCGATCGAGGTAGTCGTGGATTTCCTTCCAGTTGAAGAGCGGGGTGAACTCGGGCACCGGCACGCCGTCTTCCTTGGCCTTCATGCGCATCGCGAGCTTGTCGCGGAAGTAGCGCATCGTCGTCTCGCCCATGCCGGGGGAGCGGAAGTGCTCGCGCAGGAACGAAGCCGTCTCCATCTCCCAGTCGCCCATGGGCACGATGCGATCGAACTTGATGTCGCGCGCGATGTAGCTGACGGCGTTGCGGACGACCTTCTCGTCCCACAAGTTCGGCACCGCGAAGATGTCGTCGATGTACTCGCCGCGGGGCCAAGCTTCCTTGAGGCACTTCTCCGTGGTCAGCACGTAGATGCGGTGGCCGAGCTTCTTGGCCTCCATCATGAACGGCCGGCCGAGCAGCGAGCCCGCAATGCAAAGAATGTTCAGGGGTTTCTGTTCTGCCAAGTGACTTCCCTCTCTTCTCGTGGTGGCAAACGGTCTAGCATGCTATACCCGAGCCGCAATCCTCTCTCGCTCGCATGACGACGGCGTCCGGGATTTTTACGGGCTGCTCGGTTCGTGCCGAACCTCCTCAGGTTACGACACATGGGCCCGGTGGCACAATAGGTCATAACGCATGGCTGCTGTGGAAGGAGAGGACCTCTGAGAACCGGAATCGGCCGCGCGCCGGCATCTCGGCTCGCCGCCTCGCTCGCCGATCGATTTTTGCGATCGCTGGACGCACCGCCGTCTTTCGAGGCCTGGTTCCAACAAGAGGCGCGCAAGCGCCTGGCGTGCGCGCTCGCAGGCCTTTCGGCGGACGCGTCCGAATGCCTCAGCGCCTTCTTCGAGCACTTCGAGCCGTCGACGCAAGGCTTTTACGCGGGCGAGACCGGCGGGCCGGACGATCGCATTCGGCCGCGCTTCGAGGCGCAGGCCTGCGAGGCCCTCGATCAGTTCCTCGGTGTCCGGCTGCTGACGGAGACGGTCGCGGCAGACGCCTGTCACGAAGCACGGCGCGCGGGGCATGCCGCGATCGCCGCGATCGCCCAGCGCGAGAAGCTCCGATTGGCCCTGTTTCGTATGCCCCCGCTCATACGCGCTTCCTACGACCTCGTGCCGCTCGCGCGCGTGCCGGAAGCGCTGCAGGCCGAGGTGCTCGACAACGAAGCCCAGCGCCAGGCCTGGCAGATGCTCGGCCTGGTCGAGACGGACGACAGCCGCCCCGGGCTGCCGGTGGACGCGTCGCTCTTTTCGCGGGCCTTTCGCGCCGCGCTCGAGCGCGCGCTCGGAGAAGACCTCGACGGACTTTTGATCCATGGGGATAATCGGCAGGCCATGCGTTTGCTCGGATCGAGCTTCGCGGGCCGCGTGCGGTGCATGTATTGGGATCCGCCCTACAACCGCGGCAAGGACGATTTCGTCTACGCGGACACTTTCCGCGAGGGCAACTGGGCGCGCATGATGGGCGATCGCCTGGCCGCCGCGCGAGCGCTGCTCGCCGAAGACGGCGTCCTCTTCCAGAGCATCGACGATCGCGAGGTGCACCGATTGCGCCTGGCGACCGAGCAGGAGTTCGGTGCCGAGCACTTCGTGGCGAACGTCATCTGGCAAAAGAAGTACACGCGCGCCAACGACGCCCGCTGGTTCTCGGACAATCATGAGCATCTGCTGGTCTTCGCGCGCTCGAAGCCCCGCCTGCGCTTTCGATTGCTGCCTCGAGAGGCGCGCCAGCTGTCGGCCTATACCAATCCCGACGGACACCCCAAGGGGCCCTGGAAAGCGACGCCGTTGCATGCGAAATCGGGCCGCGGCCACTTCAGTTATACGTTCCAGAACGGCGTCACCTGGTCGCCGCCGCCCGGCACGTTCGCGCGCTTCAGCACCGCGACGCTGCAGCGCCTCGAGGAGGACGACGCGATCTACTTCGGCCCCGACGGCCGCTCCGTGCCTTCTCGCAAGACCTTCTTGTCCGAGACGCGCCAAGGCCTCACGCCCACGACGCTCTGGCTGCACGACGAGGTCGGCCACACGCACGAGGCCAACAGCGAGCTGAAGCGCCTCTTTCCGCAGAATCCGTTCAACAATCCCAAGCCGCTGCGTTTGCTCGAGCGGGTGCTCACGCTCGCCACGGGCCCCGAGGACTGGATCGCCGACGCGTTCGCCGGTTCCGGCACGACGGGCCATGCCGTAATTGCCATGAACGGGCGCGACGGCGGTCGCCGCCGCATGCTGCTCATCGAGCGCGAGAGCCATTTCGAGAGCCTGCTCAAGCCCCGCCTACTCAAGGCGCTCTACGCGACCGAGTGGCGAGATGGGCGCCCCGTTGGGTGCCAGCCGCAGGATTACCGGCTGCGTGTGTGGCAACTGGAGAGCGCCGAGAGGACACGTGCGCGGCTCGTCGTACCCGGGACGCCCGTGGACGCGCTCGCCTTCAGCTGGGACTTCGAGGCCGAGGCGCTCGTGTGGCGCTGGCCGGAGCGGCTCACCGAGGAAGCGTGGTGGGCGATTGCCGAAACCTTCGCCCAGCTCGGCGGCGAGCGCGTCGAAGCGCGCGCGTCGACGCCGGAGGCCTGGATTCTGCGCGCGCGGGACCCGGAAGGCGGCCTGGTGATCATCGCGCACGGGCGCCCGCCGCACGCCCAACGCGTCTCAGAAACGCCCGCCCGTATCTACCTCTACGGCGCCGCTCGCGACAGTTCGACGCACCCAGGCGTGAGCCCGCTCGACTTCGAATCGGCCTTCGCCGGGCGGATGGCCAAGCATGAAAAAGACGATGTTATGTCAGACGATTTTTCGTCGGTTGCTCAAGAAAAATCGGTCGCACGCCGGCCCCGCTTGTCTCCCTAAGAATGGCTTAAAAAGACGCTCATGGGAGTCTTGATCACTTTCGCACAGGGGGCCTTGTCGGATATTGACAACCGGCGAGCAGGGGGGTAATGTAACGAAACGTTTCGTTATGTACCAAGACGTAACAAACACGGCATCCCCCACTGTTGCAAGGAGACCCCATGCAGATTATCGAGACCTCGCTGTACAGCTCCCAGCGTACCATCCGCGACTTGCAAGAATTGAAGTCCCAGAACGTGACCTCGATCGTCGAGCCGATCACTTACATGGGTACCCCCCGCCGCTTCGCCGAGACCTACCTCGACGATTACGAGCGGTTGATTGTCGCCGAGGCGGAGCGCTGCGCTCAGGTCGGCATCGAGCACCTGACGCTGGTCGGCGTGCCTGCGATGGACGCGAACCTGGTGGAGCCCGCGCACAAGGCGCTGGACTACATCGGCCATTACCTCGGCCGCAAGGGCGTCGTGGGCATCGGTGAAGTCGGCTTCGAGCGCATGACGCACGAAGAGGAGAGCGTGTTCCGCCGCCAGGCGCGCATGGCCCGTGCGACCGGCTTGCCGATCGTGGTGCAGGCGCCCCTCAACGGCAACACCGAGGCCGTGCACCACTCGCTGCGGATCCTCTCCGAGGAGCAGGTCAAGCGCGAGCGCATCCTGTTCAAGGGCGTCAACGAGCGCACCATCTCGACGGTGCTCGAGTTCGGCGTGTGGGCCGGCCTCACGATTCACCCCGCCGCGCTCACGATCGATCGCGTCCTTCGCCTGGTCGGTCAGTTCGGCACGGGCCGCGTGATGCTGCAGAGCGACGCCGGCCGCGGCTACGGCGATCCGTTCGCGGTGCCTCGCACGGCGCAGGCCTTGCTCTC
>DATNPP010000333.1:0-1860 GCA_036703175.1 Oscillatoriaceae cyanobacterium | reverse complement strand
CGAGCTGCTGCCGCAGAACGGTTACCTCGTCATCCCCGACAGCCCCGGCCTCGGCCTGATGCCGGACGTCTTGAAAGTCCCCGTAGCATGACGAAACTCGCCACCACCCTGCAGGCCCCGACCCTCGAAGCCGCCCGGCGTTTTCCCGACGCGCCCGCTCTTCGCTACGAGGGCACCACGCTTACTCACGCCGAGCTGGAGGCGCATGTCATCGTCTGCGCTCGCCGATTGCTGGCTTCCGGCGTCGCGTCCGACACCACGATCGCCCTGTGGGGCGCCAACAGCCTCGACTGGGTCGTCACGGCCCATGCGATCGCCCGCCTGGGTGCGCGCCTGCTGCCGCTCTCGACCCGCCTGACGGACGCCGAACTGAACCGGGCGATCGCCCCGCTCGACGTCGCCTTGCTCGTGGGCGAAAGCGCTTTCACCACCCGCGCCGAAGCGCTGGGAATCCGCGCGCTCAGCTTCCAATCGCTCGCGGCGGCAAATCCCGTCGATGCCCCGCTGCCCGACGGCTGGCCCGCGGACACGCCGCTCGCCCTGCTGCTCACCTCGGGCACCACCGGCGTCCCCAAGGCCGTCACGCTCACCTGGGGCAACGTGCTCGCCTCGGCCGCGGCCGTCTCCGAGGCCCTCGAACTCACCGAGCGAGACACCTGGTGGCTCGGCATGCCGACCTTCCACGTCGGCGGTCTGGGCATCCTGTTCCGCTGCGCCTTGAATGGCGCCTGCGTACTGATGCATCCCCGCTTCGAGGCCGCCCGACTCAAGGCGGCGATCGCCCACGAGGGCGTCACCGTGGCGAGCCTCGTGCCGACCATGTTGCAGGCGCTGCTCGACGCGTTGGATGGTCCCTGGCCCGAAACCCTGCGCGCCGTCATGCTCGGCGGCGCCGCCGCGCCCGCAACGCTTCTCGAGCGCTGCCCGGTGGCGCTGCACACCTACGGCCTCACCGAGGCCTGCTCGACCGTGACCCTGGTACGGGCGCACGCGGGCGCGCAGGGTCGGTTGAGCTCGGGCACGCCGTTGCCGGGTGTCTCGTTGCGCATTCTTCGCGAGGACGGCTCCGAGGCTGCCGTCGAGGAGGTCGGGCTCGTAACCGTGCGCGGTCCCAACGTGACCCACGGTTACTGGGGAAATCCCGAGGCTACGTCGCGGGTGCTGCGGGGCGGCTGGCTGACGACGGGGGACTATGGGCGCCTCGACACGCATGGCAACTTGCATGTGGCCGCGCGGCGCGAAGATTTGATCATCTCCGGCGGTGAGAATATCTATCCGGCGGAGATAGAATCTATCCTTTCTGGTCATGGATCAATCCAATCGGTGGCCGTCGTGGCGATGCCCGACGCGCGTTGGGGCCAGGTACCCTGCGCCTTCGTCGTGCCGCGGGCCGACCTCGACGCCGAGTCCCTCGCCGCCTGGATGGGCGAGCGTATGGCGCGTTTCAAGCATCCCAAGGCCTACCGATTCCTCGACGCCCTGCCGCTTTTGGCCAACGGCAAGGTGGATCGCGCGTCGCTGCGCCGCTTGGTCGGCTCTTGAATCGCCTGGGTAGAAAAACAGCATGAAGAACGGACCATCCGTCGACGAAGCACAAAGCATCGATCCCGCTATCCAGCAAGCCTGCGAGAGCATCGGCAGCTTGATGGAGCTGTGGGGCTTCAAGCGCATCCACGGCATGCTCTGGACCTACATCTTTTTGCAGCCCGGCCCCGTCACGGCCAATCAGATTCGCGAGGCGCTCGGCGTCTCGAGCGGCCTCGTGAGCATGACGCTCGCGGATCTCGAGCGCTGGGACGTGGTGCACCGCCGCTCGCCGCGGGGCGATCGCCGCGACTACTTCACGGCCGAGGCCGAAAT
>DATNPP010000256.1:0-13891 GCA_036703175.1 Oscillatoriaceae cyanobacterium | reverse complement strand
CGGAGCATTGAAATACCATAGCTCCGTGCTATAATAAAGCCATGACCAAGCCGAAATTGGTCCCTCAATACGCCCTCGAACTGGTCAAGCGCCTGATCGCCGTTTCGGACACTCGCCGCATTGTGCGGGCGCCTCTCAAGGATGCCGAGGCCCTCGGGTTCGGGGTGGACGACATCGTCAAATGCGTCGGTATGCTCGCGCGGACGGACTTCTACCGCTGCATCGCGTCCGAGCACGATCACACCTTGTGGCTCGACGTCTATCACCCGCTGTACGACGGCCTGGTACTCTACCTGAAGCTTTACGTGGAAACGGACGAAACAATCGGTGAGCGCGTGGTGGTGCTGTCCTTCAAGCTGAAATAGGAGGTTCCGCGATGGAAGAGCGTTGTGCGATTTGCAGACAGGGCACAGCCCACGAGATCGTGGCGCCTGACGAGGTGCGTATTCCGGGCGCGCGGTTCGTGATCGCAGACGATCGGCGCATGCGTTGCGAGCGCTGTGGCGAGGAGTATTACACGGGCGAGCAGGCTGATGAGCACCAGCGCAAGGTGGATCAGCTCAAGCGAGACGCCTATAAGCCGCTGGCGCCGGAAGAGATCCGGGCCATTCGGGCCAAGGTCAAGCTCTCGCAGCACAAGCTCGAAGAAGTCATCGGCCTGGGAAGCAACACCCTCAATCGCTGGGAGCGCGGCATCGCGCCGCCAAGTCGGCTAGTGGACAACATGCTCCGCCTGGTGGATCGCGATCCCGCCGTGCTCGAATTCTTGGCGGCGCGCTCCGGGGTGCAACTTACGCCCAAGGCCCGCCCCGGCCGTAAGGCAGGATCCATGGGCAAGGCTTACGGAGAGCAGCGCAGGAGCTAGCGGCTGTCGCGCTTCAGCCGGCCGAGCTACCAGTGCCGGTTGCGCAGGGCGTGCACGGTCAGCTCGTACACTTCGCCGCGCGTGCCGATCACGATCGGATGCGGCGCGTTCTGGGTGAGGCCGTACACGATGCGGTAATGGCCCACGCGCATGCGCCAGAGGCTATCGAAGGGATGATCCTTGAAGCTGAGCGTCGTGAGGCGCTGATGCCCGGTCGGCGCATCGTAGAGCTGGCCGAGACCGGCGGCGATCGCCAGCAGATCCTTGCGATTGGCCTTCGTGGCGAGTACCAGTTCACGCCATCTCGCGACGTCCACCTCGGCGAGCCCCTCCGGAAGCGCGCCGCGCCCGCGCCCGTCCAAGAATTCTTCGAGCGCCGAGCGCGCATCGCCCCACCATTCTGGCGTTTCGGCGTCTTCCGCTTCGAGCTGCGCGATCCGCGCCTGCAACGCGGTGATCTCGTCGGTCGCCTGATCGAGCCGGGCCTGCAGCGCGGCGTTTTCGGCGGCCAAGCGCTTCACCTGGGCATTCAGCGCGGTGAGCCGTGGATCTTCTTCCTCGACGCGGTAAGCGGGTGGGTTGACGGCCGCGACGAGGCGCAGCCACTCGACCGGATTGGCGTCGACGTCCTCGGCGATCGCCGCGGGCCAGCCGGGAAGGCACGAGACGAGGCGGCGCAACGCGAGCCCCATGGCTTGCCACTCTTGAGCCCCCGGTTCCTCTTCGTAGGCCAGCACCGCCAACTCGAAGGCATCGCGCTCGGCAGACGGCAAGCGATTGGGAAACTGCCGGAGCAGAGGCGCCAACACCTTGACCGGCGGCTTCGGCTGGTAGCGCACGGCCCCCTTCGTGGTGCGCACAAGCTCGCCGCGCTGCGTCAACCGTTCGAGCACGCGCGACAAACTGGCGGCGAAGCGCTCATGGCCGATGCGCCGTGCGAGTTGTTTCGCCGTCGCGCCGCCCTCGAACTCGGCGAGGACGGTCATCAGATCGAACCAGCATTGCGCGGCCAGCGGCGCGTTCGCGAGCGGCTCGGGCGGCACTCGGCCGATCGTCGCCCCAAGGCGCTCAGGCACGCTCTGCGGGATGATGAGCTCGAGGGTGGCAGCGCCCTCCTCGACCTGCCGCATGACGTCCTCTTGCAGCGCGCCGATGTCGGCGGGGGTCGGAAGACGAAAAGTGGGCGCTGTCGCGTCGGAGAAATCGTTCATTGATGGTCTCGTGGGATGGTGCTCATCGGGTCGCTTGAGGCCGGTGCGCCCATTAGGACATTCTACCCCAACGGAGCGCATCCATTCTTTCGTCGGATGGCTGCACATAGAACGGCATTCCCGTTCGCTCGCTTGGGTACAATAGGCTCGGAAGCCGAGAGGAAACACGATGCCCAAGCGGCGGGGATTATTGGCAGTCTTGCTGAGCGTGCTTTTGTCGGCCTGTCAAAAGGCAGGCCAGGCACCCGCGCCGACTTTTGCGATCGCCCCTCAAGCCGCCTCGTTGACGGTGCGATTCAGCGGCTATCACACGACTTACCTCGTGCCGCACAACTGGGACACCGCCGAGGGGATTCTCACCAACAGCGATCCGGCGATCGCCAGCAGCACGGTCCGCGTAACTGCGAGCAATTCGGGCAGCGCGCTCGCGGCCACGCTGAGCTTCGCGAACGTAAAACCGGCGAGCGGTTACAGCCTTGAGGTCGAGTTGCTGAACACCCAGGAGGCTCAGCCCGCGATCATTGCGAGCGAGACGCAAGGCGGCATCGCGCTGACGCCGGGCGCGAATACACTCACCTTCGCCGAGCCGCAATCGATGCCGAGCATCACGCCGACGCAGGCCTTCGGGCCGTACGTCGTGTCCTTGCCGGGATTCGGCACGGCAGGAAGGCTCGCCAACGCCCAGGATCTCGCCGTGGACTCCAAGGGGCGCTACCTCGTGCTCGACAACGGCAGGCTACGCCTGATTCAGCCGGACGCGCTCGGTAGACTCTCGATCTCGACGCTCGCCGGGCAAAACGAGATCTCCAGCTTAAACGTACCGGGCCAAGGCGCGGTGGGCTTCGTCGACGGCCCGGGCGAGACCGCGCTGTTCAATAACCCCCGTCGCCTCACAATCGCGAGCGACGGCAGCATCTATATCGCCGATACCAACAATAACGCTATCCGCAAGGTGACACTCGACGCCAAGGACACCGCCACAGTCTCGACCGTCGCCGGCAACGGCGCCGCGGGCAATCTGGACGGCCAGGGAGTGGCGGCCGAATTCAACGCGCCGTGGGGCCTCGCCCTTGACAACCAGGGCAACCTGTATGTGGCCGATACCGGCAACAACCTCATCCGAATGGTGAGCCCCACAGGCCTCGTCTCGACCATCGCCGGTAATGGGACGGCCGGGTATCAAGATGGACCAGCCGCGAACGCCGAGTTCCACGCACCCCAAGCGCTCGCACTCGATGTCCAGGGGCGGCTCTGGGTGGCGGACAAGTACAACAAGCGCATTCGAATGATTGCGAAGGAGCCCAGCGGCGCTTACGTTGTCTCGACGGTTGCCGGGAACGGCACCTATGGCTATGTGGATGGAGCAGGGACGTCAGCAGAGTTCAGTTATATAGTCGATTTGGCCTTCACGCCGCAAGGCGACCTCGATGTCTTAGACTTGCACTTGCGTCAGCTCACCTTCGACGCATCCGGCACCGCCACGGTCGCCACCCTGGCCGGCAACGGTAACGGGAGCAACGCCGATGGGCCGGTCACCTCGATCGGGTTCGCATATCCGGGAGACGTCGCGCTGACGATGGATCCCTCGGGGAATCCCTTGCTGCTCTCGCCGCACACGATCGTACGGATGGCCCCGGATTCGACCGGCGTACTCCAGTTCAAGAAGCTCTTCGGCGATTACCAACAATTTTACCAGGATTATTCTCCAGTCGATGGTCCTGCGCGTTATGACTATGACTTTACGCCACAGGATTTCGCCATGGACAAGGCGACTGGTGATGTCTACGTAGCCACCAAAGAAAACCAGATTTTGGAAATCCCTGCCGCGAAAACCGACGCTTCCCCCGTGCTGGTCGCAGGAAACGGCGTGGCTGGCCGTATCGATGGTCCAGGTGCAACGGCCGAACTTGCAAACCCAGGCGGCATAGCGATCGGTAAAGATGGAGCGCTCTATGTTGCTGACACGGGCGACAACACCATTCGCCGCATTGCAAAGGATTCCAGCGGGCAGTACGTCGTTTCGACATACGCAGGAGGCGTAGGAGGGTACCAGGATGGCCCTGCCTCAACCGCGCGTTTCGATGGTCCCTATTTCGTCACATGGGGCCCAGATGATGCCCTTTATGTCTCCGACACTGGCACCAACACGATTCGCAAGATCGCGCCCGACAGCACCGGACAGTTGGTCGTCTCCACGGTCGTCGGAGCATTTGCCAGTGGCCTTGTCGACGGTTCCGCCGCAAACGCGCGGTTTTGGGGTCCTACGGGAATCGCCTTCGATAAGCAAGGCAATCTCATCGTCGCTGATTCCACTAATTGCTGCGTACGTAAGGTGACGTTCGATGCGAGTGGAAATGCCGCGACCGTCTCCACGATCGCCGGCTCGGGCCAACCCGGCTATCAAGACGGGCTCGGCAAGTCCGCGACTTTTATCGATCCGCACGAGGTCTCGGTGGCCGCCAACGGCGACATCTACGTCATCGATCAATACCGCGTGCGCAAGATCAGCTTCGGCGCCTCTGGAGATGGCGCCGTCACGACCGTGGCCGGCGCAGACATGGGCTTTGTCGATGGCCCGGGACCTGCCGCGCGCTTTGGGCAACTCGCGGGAATGATGCTCGACGGCGATGGCAATCTTCTTCTTGCCGACTACGGCAATCGGGTAGTTCGCAAGCTGATCTTGTAAAGGCGCTCCCCGCCACCAATTGGTGGCGGGGAGCGAACCGCTCTCAGTTGCGCGGTACGATTGCGCTTAAGGCAGGAATCCATCCCAGGCCGCAGCCGCCGGAGTATCCGACGCGTTCGATAGCGTCGCGAAGTAGAGTTCGGTAACATTTTGGTTGCTGGGATCTGGGTTCCAATTGACTAACGACCCCGAGTAGTGGGTCGCACTGTTGCCCAGGTTGAGATCCTTGTAAAGTTGGAGGGATGGAGGTGTCGTTATGCTGCCTTGATTGAGGGTGAATTTATTGAGAGAGACATCATTGCTATCCGAAGCGTTGCCGGAACTGTCGAGGAAGTAGCAGGAGTTTGTGTCGGGATAGACCTGAGAAATCATGCAATTGTTGTTTACATACATATTAGACGGTGAAAGCGTACTGGTTTGCCCGAGGTAGGTTTTGGCATACGTCGTGTTGGTCTTGTTTCGGAAATAAAGCCCACGGTGTGCCCAGGTATCGCTTGCCGTTCCGGCGTCGAGCTTCCATAACGCGTTGCAGTTCGCGACGAGGACTTCCCAGGTAGACGGTCCCTGGTTAATCGATATCTGGGTTTGCATCCCAGGATAACGCTCATCGGAAGCGACCGGTGCCGAAGTATCAAGGAGGCTTCCGCTCATCGGATCGTTGTTGTTCACGATCAGAGGGAACGAGGAAGCTTGGCCGGTACCACCTACCACGTCGAACATGTCCACATGGTCGCCATTCGGCTCGAAGGCATACATGAGTGCGAATGTATTGGTGTTGTAGATGCCACCAGGGGTCGCCAAATACGGCGCCGTCGTCGGCTGGGCTGTGAAAACACTCGTCAACGTCGGGAAGCTCTTGACGTCGAAAGAATAGAATACTCCCTCATCTTGGGTCCGGTCACTGCTGTTGGCACGAATCCATGATCCCAGCGATACCACGCCGTTGAATGCCAGCGGCGTGCCGGCGAACAGTTCGGTATAATCGGGATCGCCAAGGGGTACGGTCAAGGGAAGCCGCGTGCTCTGGTACGTTGCGGTTTTCGTGCTGTAGTTGACCACAAACCGATAAAGCATGCCCTTGTTGGTGACAACGTAGGCCACGTTGGCACTTGCTGGCCTTTGGGCGTAGTCCACAAAGGGCTGTGCCGTGTAGCCGACGTGCGAATCCGTGTCGCCCATCGGGTACACGTTGACCGTGTGCGCACCGTTCACATGCGGGTAATAGGGATCGATCACATAGAAATTGCCCTGGTCGGAGCAAACGAGCATATCCGTATTTGCCTTCGAACCATAAATCCCCGCAATTTGGACGGAGACATTGGTGAACGTATCGGTCGTGGGGCTGTCATCAGGGTTCGTGATCGTGAAATCATACGCCGGCTTGGTGTCGTTGGTTTCAGTGAAGACCTCCCCATCTTTCGCCACCCAGAAGAAGTCGTTCGCAGCACCAATTCCAGGGGTGCCGCCGATAGGCGACGTGAGTGGATTGCTGTTGATGACGTTAAGCGTGTGGTACCCGTGCGATGCCCCGTGGCTCCCATCGGTAAAAAACCCCAGGAACTGCATGTCCGCCTTCGCGCTGTGGACGTTCGCATGCTCGCCACCCTCACCATTCGGGCTCGGGGTGTTCGCGGTGTTCGCAGCCTTCTCCGCCCGAAGACGGTCGATGAGTTCGCTATGAATACAAAGACGCCGCCAGTCCTGAGTCGGGCCATCGACGACCGATTCCGCCAAGGTCATTGCATCCTGATCGGCAGACGCCACATAGCTCGCCGCCTTGGTGCCAGTCTTTGGCGCACTCGACAGGAGCGGATTTCCGCACCCTACGAGCGACAAACATGCCAGAGGAACCGTCGCTGCTGCGATACAAGTACGAATGTACACCGTTGCCTCCTTCTTCGATGGCCAGGCCTTGACCAGACCCTCGCCCGCCTTCCCAGTCTCTTGAACCACGAACGAGCGACCTTCTAACTTTCTTATCAGTTGTTTTTTTTTGCTGGTAATCGCAATTATCGGCCCCAAGGCGCTTGGTTGCTTGCCTCGCGATCGGTGGTCACGAAATGTAAATTGCGCGTTTCGGGCTTTTGGTCACCGCGATGCCGAGCAATCGCTCGTTTTTTGGGGTAGGATACAAACAGCGAGTATGATGGTAAGGATGCGGCTTTTGGGACCAAATGCCTTTGTCTCCTGGCTCGCGCCAGCGGCGCTGTTGGGCGCGGTGGCGGGGTGCGCGCGCCCCCCTTGGCACGCGAGCTTGGTGCTTGGATTCGAGGTTCCGGCGCATGCCGACGTGGCGGCCATCCCGAGCCCGCCCGGAGGTCATGGAACCAGCCAAAGCCAAACATCGGATCCGAGTGTGGGCTCCGGCGGCGGTAGCGGCGGAGGTGGCAGCGGCGGCTCGGCACCGAGCGGGCCCGGATTTGCCGCAACAGTCTCTTTTAGCGGCCTGTTCAGCCTGCAGCGCATCGCGGGGCAGCCGATAGGCGGCTTGAGCCTCGGCACCACGGCCACGAATACCGAACTCAGCCAGGTGGCCGGTGTCGTCAAGGCCTCGGACGGGACGCTCTTCGTCTGCGATCCCCTCGAAAACCAGATACGCGGCCTACCGGCCTCGGGCACGCCATTCGTCGCAGCGGGCGATGCCTCCGGAACGCCCGGCTTCACGGGCGACAACCTGCCGGCGGTCGGCGTTCGCCTTGATGCTCCGACCGGCCTTGCGCTCGATTCCAAGACCGGAGCCCTGTTCGTGTGCGACAACGGCAACAACCGGGTGCGCTACTTCGTGCCCGACGGCCGGATCTACACGGAAGCCGGCGGCGGGACCGATGCGTCTGACACGGTTCCAAACGCACTCAACGCAGCCCTGGAGCAGCCGTACGGCGTGGCGATCGACGGCGAGCAGCGTATCTACTTCACCGAGCGAGGCAACGGACGCGTGCGAATGGTGGATGCGACCGGCAAGTTGAGCACCCTCGCGACCCTCACGCCCGGGCAAGTCGGCCCGATCGCCGTCAGCACAGCTGGCGATCGCCTCTGGGTCGGCGACGGCTCTGGGATTCGGATACTCTTGCCGCAATCGACGCCCGTGCTCCAATCGCTCCCCTTGGCGAGCATCCCCGGGACCGTCGTCACCGGCCTGGCCTACGATCAGGCCGGCACGCTCTACGTAGCCAGAACCGACACCTCGCCCTCCGGATTGGCAGGCACCCTGATACAATCCGTTGCCGTCGGCGAAACCGACGCCGTTCAGACGATCGCCGGCACGAGTGGCGCAAGTGCGACGGCCGATGCCTATTCGGCATCCACGACGGTCATACCGGATGCACGCACGCAATTGCTGGCCGGCGCTGGAGCCTGCTCGCTGTTCATCGACCTTGCGAATGCGGGATCGACAACGGTGCTTTCCGGGCTTCTCTATGCGGGGAACTCTTATCAAGATGCCAGCGGTACGGCTTGGGGCGAAGTCTTGAAGCTCACGCCGACCCCTTGATCCCTTCAAGAAGTGCGCGACGATCTGGAGTGCAACCACGCGCGAACCCAGTCGTTTTGCCTGCTTCTAACCAAACCTTAGCTAGCCCTTAAGAATTAACGGTTTTTGAGCACCCGACAACCTCGCTGGAATTCAGGAGGTTCCCATGCGTCCCGTGCTCCCGCTGCTCGCCGCCATCACCCTGCTCGCCGCCGGCTGCGGCACCGCCGCCCCCGGCCAGGCCGTGCGCGCCCCGCTCGTGCAGCACGCCACGCTCGCCGTGCAAGGCGACTCAGGAACCTTCACCGTCCGCTTCGCGGGCCTGAATCGCGGCTACCACACGCTCGCGACCGTGCAGGACATTCAAAGCGTGCGCCTCACGCTGACGAGCCCGCAGCTCGCGACGCCGCTCGTGCAGATCGTGGGCCCCCAGCAGCTGTCGCAACCGATCGTGAACGTCTCGTTCAGCAACGTGCCCGCCGGGAACGTGCAGGTGCAGGTGCAGGCACTGGACACGAACGGCGCCGTGATCGGCGCGAACCAGAGCACCTCGACCGTGAGCGCGGGCCAGACCAGCGTGCTGCAGATG
Source organism: Oscillatoriaceae cyanobacterium (assembly GCA_036703175.1). Taxonomy (GTDB): domain Bacteria; phylum Cyanobacteriota; class Sericytochromatia; order S15B-MN24; family JAQBPE01; genus DATNPP01. Next base: position 5,071 of record DATNPP010000256.1, on the reverse strand, counting down.
ACCGTGACGATGAACGCCGATTCCGGCGCCGCGTCCGGCACCGGCAACCTCGCGACCGTGGTGACGTTCCAGAACCCCTCGCCCATGCCGACCGCCACGCCACAACCGACGCCGACGCCCAGCCCCACGCCCGCTCCGGTGACGGTCGTGAGCGACAAGCTGGTGCGCCACCTCTTCAGCGATCCCGACGCTCAGATCACGCTCGCGAACACGAGCGACGCGACCAGGACCACGACCGTGTACGCCTACTTCTTCTCGGGCAACACCCTGAAAGACAGCCAGGCCTACCAGGTGACGCTGATGCCGCAGCAGCAGTCGTCGTTCACGATCCACGCGAAGTCCTACTTCGTGGACAAGCTGCTGGTGCAATGCCGCTAATCGCCTGATTCTCGGGCGGCGTCGCGAGAATCCCTTAAACTGGCTTAGGCCGGTTGTTAACGCTCTGTTATCACGCCCGCCGGCGGCGGCGGCGATAAGCATGGTGGAGGTTGTTTCCCCATGCCTGCTATCGCCGAATCCATCGTTCGCCAGATCGCCAGCCCCGCCGCCCGCAAGCTCGAGCAGTCCGCCGGGCGCGAGCTGACCGCCTCGACGTGCAAGACCGTGGCGCGCGACACCCTCGCGAAGGCCGCGCGTGCGACGTTGAACCCGGATCTCGCCAAGCTGCTGGACAACCCCACGCTGGCCAACCAGGTCACCTTCCACCTGTCGACCGAGGAGTCGCATCAGGCGCTGCTGCAGTCGATCGCCAACGCGCAGCACTCCTTCTACGTCGAGACCTTCATCTGGCACAACGACCAGGCCGGCAAGGAAGTCGCCGACGCCTTGATCAACCGCAAGCAAGCGGTCGAGGCGGCGGGCGGCAAGTTCGACGCGAAGGTGCTGGTCGACTGGATCGGGTTGCACGACGCCGGCGGCGACGATCAGCCGATGGTCGATTATTTGCGAAAGAACGGCGTCGACGTGAAGATCTTCTCGCCGGGCTACCTCAATCTGGATGCGATGCGCGTCGCGCCCATCACCCACCGCAAGCTCTACATTCAGGACGGCTCGCAGTTCATCACCGGCGGCCGCAACATCGGCAACGAGTACGAGTTGCCGACCTACACGGTCCCCGGCACGAACACGACGGAAGTCTCCTGGAACGACATGCTCTACACCGTCAAAGGCGAGGAGACCGGCCGCATTCTCGATCGCTTCTTCACGGACTGGAAGAAGGCCGGCGGCAAAGTGCCGCACCGTGCGGCGTGGCCGACCGTCGAGCCCCATGTGGGCCCCAAGGTGGCGGTTCAGTCGATCGTGACGGATCCGTACAGCCGCACGAAGGAGATTCTCGCCAAGCACATGCAGGCGATCGCCGCCGCCAAAAAGGACATCGTCGCGATCTACCCCTACTTCTCGGACGACGATTTGATCAACGCGCTGATCGCGGCCAAGAAGGCCAACCCGGCTCTGCGCGTGCGCGCCGTGATGCCCTCGTGCGCCGAGCCGAGCCACGACGGCTCGCTCTACGCGGTGCTCAACCGCGAGACGGCCCGCCGCTTGCTCAACGGCGGCGTCGAGGTGCGCTGGTACGCCGGCGGCGAGGTGGACGGCAAGGCGGTCAATCGCTTCAGCCACATGAAGGGCATGGCGATCGACGGCGAGCTGCTCTCGATCGGCTCGGGCAACGCGGATGCGCGCACCTACGCGGACAACCACGAGCTCAACACGCTGATCCACGACCGCGAGACCGCCCAGCGCTACATGAACCTCGTGGCCGAGCCCGAGTGGGCCCAGTCGACGCCCGCGACGATCGCCGACCTGAACAAGGACTCGCTCTGGGACCGCACCAAGCAGAAGGTGCTGCGCCTCTTCGAGTTCGCCCTCTAGACCCACGATCCGCCCGCGTGCTAGATTGACCCTCGTTTGCCGAGGAGAGCGCATGCTGAGCGTGGAAGAGGCGTTTCGAACCATCGTCGGGCAGTTTCGCCCGCTCGAAACCGAGCGCGTGCCGCTGCGCGAAGCCTGCGATCGCGTGCTCGCCGAGGACGTGCGCTCGCCCGAGCCGGTGCCGCCCTTCGACAACTCGGCGATGGACGGTTACGCCGTGCGCTTCGAGGACACGCTGGGCGCGAGCGCGGGCGCGCCCGTTGCGCTCTTCGTCGTCGGCGAGGTGCCCGCGGGACGCGCGCCCGAGGCGCGCGTCGAGCCCGGCACGGCCGTGCGCGTGATGACCGGCGCGCCGATGCCCGAGGGCGCCGACGCCGTCGTAATGCGCGAGGACACGCGCGAACACCCCGATCGCGTCGAGGTGCTGCTGCCGGCCGAGCACGGCGAGCACGTGCGCCGCGTGGGCGACGACATTCCCGCCGACAGCCGGGTGCTCGAAGCCGGCACCGTGCTCAATCCCTCGGCCCTGGGCGTGCTCGCCTCGATCGGCGTGGGGCGGATTGCCGTCGTGCGGCGCCCGCGTGTGGCCTTGCTCGCGACCGGCGACGAGCTGGTCGAATTGGGCCAGCCGCTCGGCCCGGGCCAGATTCGCAACAGCAGCGCTCACGCGCTGGAGGCGGCGATCGCGGCCATGGGCGCAGTGCCGGTGCCGCTGGGCATCGCACGCGACGATCGCGCCGAGCTGACCGCCAAGCTTCATGAGGGCGCCCGCGCGGATCTGCTCGTGACGACCGGCGGCGTCTCGGTGGGCGACTACGACCTCGTGCGCGAGGTGCTCACGTCACTCGGCCAGCTCGATCTCTGGCGCGTGAACATGCAGCCCGGCAAGCCGCTGGCCTTCGGGCATATCGACGGCTGCCCGGTGCTCGGATTGCCCGGCAATCCGGTGTCGAGCATGGTCGCCTTCGAGCTGTTCGTGCGGCCCGCGATTCGCCGCCTGCAAGGCCACACGGCCCTGGCGCACGCACGCGTGCCGGTCGTGCTGGACGCGCCGATGACCAAGAAAAACGCGCGCCGCCAGTATCTGCGCGCGGTGGTGCGGCTGGTCGACGGCGCCTTCCATGCGGATCTGACGGGGCCGCAAGGCTCGCACATGCTCACCTCGATGGCGCGCGCCAACGCGCTCGTGATCCTGCCCGAGGGCACGCGGTCGTACGCGGCGGGCGATCGCGTCGAGGGCCATTTGCTCGGAGAAGGAGCGCTGTTTGAAAATCGCGATTCTGACGCTGTCTGACACCCGCGACGCCAAAAGCGACGAAAGCGGCCGCGTCGTGCGCGAGCTCGCCGCGACGCTTGCGGGCGCCGAGATCGTCGCGCAGACGATTGTGCCGGACGATCGCCGGGCGATCGCGGACACGCTCGTGCGCCTCGCCGACGCGCAGGGTTGCCGCTTGATTCTGACCACCGGCGGCACCGGCGTGAGCCCGCGCGACGTGACGCCCGAGGCGACGCTGGACGTGTGCGATCGCCTGGTGCCGGGCCTCGCTGAGGCCATGCGCGCCGAGAGCCTGAAAAAGACGCCCATGGCGATGATCAGCCGCGCCGTCGCGGGCCTGCGCGGCGGCACGCTGATCGTGAACCTGCCCGGCAGTCCCAAAGGCGCCCGCGAGTGCCTCGAGGCCATTCTGCCCGTGTTGCCGCACGCCCTCGAGCTCGCCGCAGGCGGCAAGCCCCACTAGGGTATGACAAAAAGGTCATCCCGTGGAACCGTTCGCCGACGCGCCGGTCTACCAGGGAAGCGACCGAGGGGGCTCCATGCGCATTGTGAACATCCTGTTGGATATTTTGCTGGCATTTCTCATGCCCTCTCCGAAAAATCTCAAGAAGATTTTCGCCCTGCTCAACGAGCTCTTCGCGAGCGGCAAGGAGCAGCCCAAGCTCTCGCAAAACCAGTGGGACGAGCTGCGGCGCTACCGCGACGCCAAGAAGACCAAGTAAAAAGGCCCCGCGTCGAACGCGAGGCCTTTTCGGTCGTTCCTAGTTCGACGTCGCCGCCGACGCCTTGATCATCGGCGCGCTCTCGGCAACGCCGGGCATCGGCACGTCGTAGTACGTCCGGGTCGGGCGCGTGAAGCGAATCACCGCGCCGGTCTGCGCGTCGACCATGCCCTGGCCGTTGTCGTTCTCCCAGTAGTTCGTGGAAGGCGAGGGCTCCGGCATCACCACCGGCGCGATCGTGGGCTTGGGCTCAGGCGTCGCCGTGGCTGCCGCCGTCGCCGAGCCGGAAGCGTCCGCCGTCGTCGCGTCCGCAGCGGTGGCGATGGTCGGGGCGCCCGCCGGGGCGACTGCCGGCTCCGCCACGCCGACGCCGCCCGCCATGACCGGTTCGATGACGCCGCCGTTGTAGGACTTGTACCAGTTCACCGACCAGACGGTCTTGCCGAGAATCGACTGCAGGCTCACGTTCCACTGCACGCCGTCCGGAATCTGATACAGCACGTCGACCTGTTGGCCGCAGCAGGCGCCGTTGTCTTGCGTGTACGGGAAGCCCAGGAAGTAGTCCTTGCCCGATTGCTCCTCGACGCTCTTGAAGGTCTTGTCCGCCACGGCGGCCTTGAGCTTCTGAATCGCGCTCGTGGCGTCGACCGTGACCAGGTCCGGGCTCAGATTGAGCGGCGCCCAGCGCATGCGGATGACGGTGGTCTGGCTCGGCGTGACCGTGAAGTCGAGCACCTCGCTGCGTGAATCCGAGGCGTAGACGAACTGCCAGCCGTTGCTGTTGTAGCCGCCGTTCGGCAACAACGACGCGGGATTGGCGTTCGGATCGACCCTCGCCGTGCCGTCGGCGTTGAGCGAGGCGCTCGAGGTCACGAGCCGCCCGTCTTTCGCCCAGGCCTTCACCACCGGCGAGACGATCGACTTGAGGATGTCCGTAAAGCTGCCGCTCGAGCCCTTGGTCTGCGCCTGCGTGACCGACACCAGGCTCATGGCCTGCAGCGGATCACCGCCGTAGAAGTAGTTCTCGTAGCCGTAATAGCTGTAGACGTTGCCGCTGACCGCTGCGCCCTGCGCCTTGGTCTGAGGCTGCGTCGCGACGTCCGGGGCCTTCGTGGAAGCGCCCGGCGCTCCGTCGGCCGTCGTAGGGGCCGTATTGGCTGCCGGCGCCAACGCGGCGCCCGTGCTCGCGCCGGCGGCCAGG
>DATNPP010000255.1:0-4851 GCA_036703175.1 Oscillatoriaceae cyanobacterium | reverse complement strand
AGATTCCGGCCTTCAACCGCTCGGAGGTCTTCGACGTCACCGGCGCCGGCGACACGGTCGTCGGCACGCTCACGCTCGCCCTGGCGGCGGGCGCCAAGCTGTCCGAGGCGATGGTCGTCGCCAATCTGGCGGCGAGCATCGTGGTGCGCCGCTTCGGCACCAGCGTCACGGATCCGAACGAGATTCGAGCCGCCTGGCGTGCCACGGTGGCGCGCCAGCAATCGGCGAGCGCACGCTAGATGGATAAGATTCGTTCGCGCGAGGCGCTGGCCGAGCTGCTGGCCGGATTGCCCGGCAAGACCGTCTTCACCAACGGCTGCTTCGATCTCATGCATGTCGGCCATCTGCGCTATCTGCAGGCGGCCCGCGCGCTGGGCGATCGCCTGGTCGTCGCCGTCAACGCCGATTCCTCGGTCAAGAAGCTCAAGGGCGACACGCGCCCGATTCTGCCCGAGGACGAGCGTGCCGAGTTGCTCGCGGGCCTCGAGTGCGTCGACTTCGTCACGATCTTCGCCGAGCCGACCGCCGAGGCCGTGCTCGCGGCGCTTCAGCCACAGATTTACGCCAAGGGGGGCGACTACACCCCCGACTCGTTGCCCGAGACGCCCGTCGTGCGCGCCTACGGCGGTGAGATTCGCATCGTACCCTTCGTTCCCGGCCGCTCGACCAGTGGCCTGATTGCGCACATCCGCCAATTGCCCTCCTGAAGAAAGGACATTGCATGCCCCTGATCGATAACAACGGTAAGCTCTTCGGCCTGGTCAACGTGCTCGACGGCGTGGTCACGCTGGCGGTGATCGCCGGCGTGATCGGCGTGGCGACCGTCAAGGCCGGCTACACCGCCGTGGACCGCATGGGCACCAAGGGCCCCGCGCAGGTGGACGTGCTGATTCGCGCGAACATCGAGGACCTCAGCATGTTCAAGCCGGGCGACAAGACCTTCGTGACGATCCGCAACGTGCCCTACAACAAGGTCCAGATCGTCGCCGTGCAGGCCCAGCGCACCACGCAGGCAATTCCGACGCACGACGGCGAGGCCTTCCGCATCACGACGGACCCCACGCAGCCGTACGCCTCGACCGTGAAGCTGACGCTGCAGGACAACGGCATGGAGACCGAGGACGGCATCGTCTGGGGCGGCCAGAAGGTCAAGGTCGGCGAGCCTGTCGACCTCGAGGGCCTGCGTTACCGCCTGGTGGGCTCGATCATCGACGTGCGCATGGTGCCGGGAGCGAAGCAGTAAATGAGCGTTTCCGCTACGGGCTGGCTCGCGCGCGTCGGGCTGGCCGACCGCGAGGAGAGCCTGGGCGCGGCCCTCGGCCGTAGCCGCCTGGTCGGCGCCGTCTGGGGGGCCGGCTTGTGGCTGCACGACCGCTTGCGGCCGGCGATCGCGACGAGCGTCGTCGCCAAGCTCGCCGAGCCGCTGTCCGTGGCCGCGGTCGCGCTCGTCTGCGTGTCGCTGCCCTACGTGCACACGGGCGTCAACGCCGCGCTGGTGCTGATTGCGTTCGCGCTCACGCTGCTGCGCCTCTTCGTGCAGCCCGACACGCGGGCGCGCTTCTCGAACCTCGATCTGTGCGTGCTGGCCTTCGCGGCCATGCACCTCGTGGCGACCGGCTTTTCGCCCTTTCTGATGGCGAGCGTCAAGGGCCTCGCCAAGATGGTGATCTTCTGGATGGGCTACTTCTCGTTCCGCCAGACGCTGCAGACGCGGCGCGCGCGCACCGTGGTGCTCGCGGCGCTGTTCCTCGGCGTGACGGCCGAGTCGATGTACGGCATCTACCAGTGGAAGATCCACGTGCCGCCTTTGGGCACCTGGGAGGATCCGAACGACGTCGATCCGGTCACGCGCGTGTACGGCCACCTGTTGAATCCGAACCTGCTCGCGGGCTACGTGCTGCCCGCGATTCCGCTCGCCGTGACGGCGTTGCTCACGTGGCGCCGGGCGCTCAAGGTGCTCGCGCTGGCGACGCTGGCCACCGCGCCGCTGTGCCTGTGGTTCACCTACTCGCGCGGCGCGTTCCTCGCGATCATCGCCACGGCGGTGTGCTATCTGGCGCTCGGCGTCGTGCTGAACTGGTCGCGCATCAAGGAGAGCAAGCCCGCATTGTACACGCTCTTCGGCGGCGTGACGGCGGCGGTGATCGGCGTGGCGGGGCGCATCGCGACCAATCACAGCGTGCGCGAGCGGGTCGTCTCGATCTTCACGCTGCGCGGCGACTCGTCGAACTCCTTCCGCATGAACGTGTGGACGGGCGTCTTCCGCATGCTGCACGATTACTGGGTCTTCGGCATCGGTGTCGGCAATGTGGCCTTCCGCCACATGTACCCGCTGTACATGATGAGCGGCTTCGAGGCGCTGGGCGCCTACAACGTCTTCCTCGAGGTGTTCACCGAACTCGGCATCTTCGGCTTGCTGGTCTTCGTGTGGCTGTTGCTGTCGTTCCTGGCGCGCACGCTCTATACCGTGTTCACGGCCGAGGGCGAGAACCGCTGGTGGGCGATCGCCTTGCTCGCGGCGCTCGTGGGCACCGGCGTGATGGGCATGTTCGACACGGTCTTCTACCGGCCGGCGATTCAGCTGCAGTTCTGGCTGCTGCTGGCGCTGGTGATCGCGGTCTCGCCGCGGCGTGAGCAGGTGCAATGAGCCGCATTCCCGTCAGCGACCGGATTCAGCGCATTCTGGTCGTCAACTTCGGCGGCATCGGGGACGAGATCCTCTTCTTCCCGGTGATCCAGTCGTTGCGCGAGGCCTATCCCAAGGCGCATCTGACCGCGCTGGTCGAGCCGCGCTGCGAGGGGATCATGCGCTTCAATCCGGCGGTGGACGACGTCGTCACCTTCGACGCCAAGCGCAATCCGACGGTCGGCGGCTTTTTGAAGCTGGTCGCCGGATTGCGCGCGCGGCGCTTCGATCTCGCCATCACGGCGGGCTCGAGCCCCGTGATGGCGCTGCTCGTTTTTCTCTCGGGCGCGCGCTGGCGCGTCGGTTACGGCACGCATCGCCTGCGCTTTTTGCTCAACGAGGCCGTGCCGCTCAACAAGCAGCAGTACGCGGCCCACATGTACCACGACCTGGTCGGATACCTGGGCAAGTCGCCGCGGCCGCCTCAGATGACCGTGCCGAGCGTCGATCGCGAGTGGGCGCGGGCCTTTTTGTCCGAAGCCGGCGTGACGCGCGAGGCGCCCGTGGTGGTGCTGCATCCGGGCGTGAGCCGCATGTCGATCGAGAAGAACATCATCAAGGGCTGGGCGCCCGAGCGCTGGGTCGAGTTGGGCCGTCGCCTCGCGGCAGCCGGCATGCAGGTCGTGCTCGCGGGCGGGCCGGACGACGCCGAGATCATTCAGCTGATTCGCGAGACGGGCGGATTTCCGGCGATCGAGGCCTACGGCAAGACGCAGGGCCTCGGGCAGCTCGCCGCGCTGATTCAAGAGGCGGACGTGCTGGTGGCCGTGGACTCGGCGCCGATGCACGTGGGCGTCGCGGTCGGAACGCCGACGGTGGCGATCTTCGGGCCGACCGATCCGGCCAAGCTGGTGCCGCCGGGCACGGTGCATGTGGCGGTCGTGGTCGAGAATCTTGCGTGCCGCCCGTGTTTGTGGGATCATCGACAGTCCTCTTGCGCCGAACTCACCTGTTTGAAGCAGCTTGCCGTCGAGCAAGTGGAGTCGGCCGTCCATCAGATACTTCCGGCCCGGTACCGTTATGGAGAAAAAACAAGTCGAGAAACTCCCTGAGTTCGCGAGCCGCCACGAGGCGGACGCGCTCTACGGGCCGGCTGCGCGCGACGAGCGCCACCAGCTGACCTTCGAGCGCGAGATGGCCGAGCTGGGCGACAAGATGATCGTCGAGGTGATGGCGCTCTTCGACGACCAGGGCATCGACCTCGACTACAGCGAGGAGAGCCTGGTCGAGCTGGAGGCGTTGATCGACGAGCTCTGGCACGGCGAGCCGATTGAAGAAGAGGCGCTCGAGGCGATCGTCGCCAACTGGGGCGCTTACCTGGGCCTCACGATCCAGCAGAACATCGGCGGCGAGTGGACTTTCCGCAAGGATCTCGAGCATGCCTCGATTTTCTTTCCGCGCACCGGCATGGAGGCCTTTCCCATGCACAAGGTGCGCCGCCGCCTGGTGCTGGGCCCGCAGGAGTCCCTCGTGAACTACTACGAGGGCCTCATCGAGGAGCTCTCGCGCGCTTAGGGCCAACTCCCCCAAGCGGGAGGCAACGTGCTCCGCTTGCTTTGCGCTCGACGTGCGGTGGTGTATCATGCGCAGCGATGGCACCGCGACTTTCCGCAGACACGCGTCAGGCGCAACTCGATCGCCTCGCCGACACGCCGCTCGATCTGATCGTGATCGGCGGCGGCATCACCGGCGCGGGCATCGCCTGGGAAGCCGCACTGCGCGGGCTCAGAGTCGCACTGTTCGAGCGCGGGGACTTCGCGTCCGGCACCAGCTCGAAGTCCTCGAAGCTGCTGCATGGCGGGTTGCGCTATCTGGAGCAGGCCGAGATCAAGCTGGTCTTCGAGTCGCTCGCCGAGCGGAATCGCCTGTTCCACGACGCCCCGCACGTGGCGCACAAGCTGCCCTTTTTGTTTCCGATCTTCGCGGGCGGGCCGACCAAGTCCTACGTGATTGGTCCCGGCCTGTGGTTGTACGATGTGCTCTCGGCGATCTCGAGCCTGAAAGAGACCAAGTGGCACGAACGCCTCTCGCCGCAAGAGGCGCTCGAGGAAGCGCCGGCGCTGCGGCGCAACGGGCTGCGGCGGGTGTACCGCTACATGGACGGCCTCACCGAGGACGCGCGGCTCGTGATCGAGACGATCAAGTCGGCGGTCGCGGCGGGGGCG
>DATNPP010000224.1:0-2300 GCA_036703175.1 Oscillatoriaceae cyanobacterium | reverse complement strand
TTCGTGGCGCGCGGGTAACCTGGCCCGCTTGTAAGCGAATAGCCGATCCGGACTGTCTTGAGGAAGCCCGGTTGCGTCAAGCTGGGTTTCCTCCAGTCTCTCCCCGGCGTAAGCAGGACCGAGAGTCCATGACCATCGCCGCTCGTTCCCCCCCGATTTTCTCCGCCCCGCTCCGGGCGATCCTCCGTGTCCTCCGCGAGCGGGAGATTCTCCGCGTCGAGGAGACGGTGCTGTCCTTCGTCATTTCCCGGCGTCGGTTGAGCGGCGACACGGGCGAGGAGCTTCATGCCGCTCTGGATTTGCAGGCCCAGAATCAACGGCGAATGGCCGAGCTGAAGGGCAGCCTGTTCGTCCGGGCCGCGGTGGCTGCGCAGTCTTTGCTGCGCTGGCTCAAGGGGACGCTGCCCCGCGGTGGCGCGCAGCCGACCTACACGGTGACTGGCGGGGCAGGGGCATCCGTGACGCCCGGCCCAACCTGGGACGTCGCCGCCGTCGTCCCATTCGGCTCGGCCTTCCCGGCACCCAGTTTCCAGCGCCCCGTGGGCGTGGTCGCCCACATCTACTATCCAGACTTGGCCGCTCTTCTGCGTTCCTATGTGGAACGAATCCCAGGTCCGGTAGACATCTATGCTTCAACCGACACGCCCTCGAAACGCGAGTACATCCTTCAGGCGTTTGACGGATGGGCGGCCGGGACCGTCGAGGTGCGGCTTGCGCCCAATTGCGGACGAGACGTAGCGCCCAAGTTGATCGGGTTCCGCGACGTGTTCGAGCGATACGAGATCGTCCTGCATCTCCACGGCAAGAGGTCGCCCCACGACGTCAGCCTCAGGCTTTGGCGCGAATACATCTTGGAGACGCTCGCGGGCGATCGGCCCTCGGTTGGAAGCATCCTCGCGGCGTTCGAGCAACGCCCCGATCTAGGCCTGATCGCGCCGCAGCACTATTTCGCGGTCCGCAACAGCGTGGACTGGGGCGGCAACCTGGCGGGGGCCCAGGTTCTAGCCGCCCGTATGGGCTTCGGTCTGGATCCGACGGCGCGGCTGGATTTCCCGTCCGGATCGATGTTCTGGGCGCGCAGTGCCGCTCTGCGCCCTCTGCTGGACCTGAATCTGTCGACCCAGGATTTCGAGCCGGAGGAAGGTCAGATCGACGGAACACTCGCCCACGCGATCGAGCGCCTGTACTTCCACGCCTGCGAGCAGGCCGGGTACCGGTGGCTCAAGATCGTCCGCAATGAACTCTGCCCCGCCAGCGTGGGCGTCGCCGCCCCCATAGAGGATGCCTCCGATCTGGCGGCTCTTCTGGACGCGGGCCCGGCGTTGCGGCGAAATCCGCAGACGCTAAGGACCGCCCACCGCGGAGCCGGCGTTGGAGAGAGCGAATGACGAAACCAAGCCCGGTCGAAGGGCGTGGGGCTGCCGAGCTCCCCGTCGAGCTGGAGGCCATGATCGATCACGTCGATCGATGCGACAGCGTCTTCAAGCCGTCCGCGTTCTGGGATTACTTCGATCGGCAGAACATCGATCAGTTGCTGCGGGGCGGGATCGTCAATTTCAAGCGCACGGTGAACCAAAACTATTTCAACTGGCTTCCGACCGACCCTTCGGACAATCAGTTCCGGTCGCTCCTGCGGCTGACCGCCGAGCATCCCGATGCCGATGCATTCGCCGCCGAGATTGACGATCGGGACGCTTGGGTCGAGAGCCTCTTTTCGAGAGAGGCGCTCACCGCTGCCCACGCCCGCCAGATCTATCGGCTCTTCGTGGGGATGCTGTGGTCCTACACCCGGCGCATCGCCGGCAACGAGCTGCCCGCGCTTCTGGAGGAGCCTGAACTCGGCAACCCCATTCCCATCCGCTTGGCGGGGCGACGCATCTCTCAGGATCTGGCCAACAGCATCCGGGAGCGGAACGCCCTGTTGTCCCTAGTCGAGCCGGGCCTCGCGACGGGGCAACGGAAGAACATCGTGGAGATCGGCGCCGGATACGGCCGACTCGCGCACGTGGTGATGAGCTCGGCTCCGTGTCGCTATGTGATCGTCGACATTCCGCCGGCGCTCTACGTCTCGCAGTGGTATTTAACGACCCTGTTCCCGAATAAGCCCACGTTCCGGTTCGAGCCTTGGACCGATCCGTCCGCCATCATCGAACGTCTTCTTGGCAGCGAGCTGGCCTTCCTCACGCCGGATCAGTTCGTTCGCCTGCCCGACGCCTTCTTCGACATCGGCATCGCGATCAGTAACCTCGCTGAAATGACCCCTGAGCAGGTTACGCACTATCTCGCGGCGTTCGACGCTA
>DATNPP010000207.1:0-3218 GCA_036703175.1 Oscillatoriaceae cyanobacterium | reverse complement strand
CGAGGCCCCGGCCTGGACGCCAGCTCGCGCACCACGCTCACGCCGTCGCGGCCCGGCATGTGCACGTCGAGCACCAGCACGTCCGGCTGCAGCGACTCGGCGAGCGCGAGCGCCTGATCCCCGTTCTCGCCGCGCCCGACGACCTCGAGATCGGGCGCCTCGGCGATCGTGTCGCAGGTGCCGCGCAGCACGAGGGGGTGGTCGTCGACCACCACGACGCGAATTCTGTCCGTCATGCCGTTCTCCTTTCGAGCCCGAGCGTGAAGCGCAGCCGCGTGCCGCCGCCGGGGGTGGTGTCGATTGCCAGATCGCCGTCGTTGCCGCGCATGCGCAGCCACATGCGATGTAGACCGGTGTGTGCCGTGCCGCTCGGCGCGAGGCTGGGGTCCGAAGCGACGAAGCCGCGACCGTCGTCGGCGACCTCGATCGCCGCCTGCCCGTGCTCATGCGTCAGCCGGATGTCCACGCGCGTCGCGGCCGCGTGCTTCTCCACGTTGTGCAACGCCTCTTTGACCATCCAGTACAGCTCGACTTCGGTCTCGCGCGGCATCGGCTCCCAGCCGTCCGTGTCGATCGCGACCGTGAGGCCCGTGCGCTGGGAAACTTCGTGCGCCAGGGTCGGCAGCGCATCCGCGAGGCCCCCCTCGCGCAGCGCGGGCGGCACGAGATCCGCGCGCACGCGAATCACCTCGTCCTGCGCGCTGCCCGCCAGCCGTTCAAGCATTTCGAGGCGCTCGCGCAGCGATGCGTCCGTGACCAGCCGTTGCACCAGACGCGTCTCGCGCGCGACGACGAAGAGCAACTGCTGAATGCCGTCGTGGAGCTCGCCGTCGAGGCGCGCGCGCTGGCGGCGCGCTTCGTCCGCCATGTCGGCCGCGTAGCGCGCCAGCAGCTGGTTGCGGCTCGTGAGCAGATCCCGATGCTCGGCGAAAAGGCCCCACAGGTAGCACGTGCCGAGAAAGCCGAATACCGGCACGACCTCGAGCCAGATCGACAGGTCGAAGGCGGCGATCGCCGCCACGGCCCAAACGAGCAAAGCGCCGACCAACCAGCGCGTCCGCGTGACGCTGCTCGAGCGCCCCGTACACAACGGCCGCCCGGGCACGAACGCCAACACGCCGAGCAACAGCCACACGGCGAGCGGACTCAGACGGCGCAGAAAGCCGTCCGCCAACGCGTCGTCCAGCACGTTCGCCCAGAGCTCGACGCCGGCCATCGGGCCGCCACGCACATCGGCGGGCGTGAAGTTCGTGTCCGGCAGCCCGGTCGCCGTCGCGCCCACGAGCACGGCACGGCCGGCCAGCGCATGCGGCGCGAGCCGGCCCGCGAGCACGTCCGCCGCGGAAACGGTGGGCGCGCCGCCCGCCGGCGTGCGAAAGTCGATGTACAGCGGGCCGCCGCGCCAGAGCCAGCCGGACGGCGCGGGCCGCCAGGCGTCGTGGCGGACCAGGCCCGCCACCGCGATCGCAAACGCGGGCACGAGCCGCCCCGCCGCTTGCTGGTAGGGCTCCACCTCGAAGTCCTGCGGCTGAAAGGTCGTCGCGGGCTGGATGCTGCCCAGCGCGGCGGCGCGCGCCTTGAAGATCGGCAGCGGCTCGATGCCCGCGAGCCCGCCGCCCGTCGGCGCGAGAAAGGTCGGCAGCACGGTCGGCACGGCAGCCAGGGCCGAAGCCAGCGCGCGATCCTGCGCGGGCTCGTGGGCCGGCTCGTTGAAGGCCACGTCGATGCCGACCACCGACGCGCCCTGCGCGTGCAGATCCTGCAACAACCGCGCGAACACGGTGCGGTTCCAGGGCATCTGGCCATAGGCCTTGAGCGCACGCTCGTCGATCGCCACCACGCTCACCGGCGCATGCCAGGCGAGCGCAGGCCGCGCGAAGTAGCGGGCCTGCAGCGTGAGGCGCTCCAGCGGCTCCAGCAAACCGCAGGCAGCCAACAGCCCCCAGATAGCGGCGAAAATCAGCGCGGTGCGCAGCGTCGACATGGCGTGGTGCTCCCGAGCGGCCACGCGGGCGTCCGCGCTGGGCCTTTTCCACGTCCGCATCTTACCACTCGGCACGGGGCGCCGAATCCGTCGATCCGACGCGGACCGCTACGCCAAATCGCGTAGTGGCTCCGGAAAGGCTCAGTTCAGGTACTTCAGCGCCCGGTACGAGGAATAGGCCGGGTCGTCGAAAGTCAGCGTAAACGTCGGCACCCCGTCCGTCACCTCCTCGGCGTCCGTGGTGCCCGTGGTCTTCGCGCCCCAGCCGACGAAGTAGGTGTCGCCGTCGAACGGCTGGTAGCTGCCCATCGCGACCGTGTAGCGGCTCGGATCGATCGCCTGGAAGCTCGTGACGCTGTGCGCCGTCTCGTCGAGCTTGAAGGTCAGCAGACGCGTGTGCTGCGAGGCGTTGCCGTTGTCGAACAAGGTCAGCGAGCCGTCCGGCTGCACGCGCACGTAGTGCTGATGCGAGAAGCGCTGATCGGGCGTCAGCGGAAAGTCGCCGTCGCGGCCGCCGAGGCGCCAGAGGATCGCGCCCGTCTTGCGATCGAGCTTGACGATCTGATCCTGATGGCGGAAGGAGACGATCAGATCGTCGTCCTTGGGATCGACGCAGACCGAATTCATGTGCATGTAGTCGGCGATCGGCTTGGTGCCGTCGGTAAAGTCGTTGCCGTCCGAGGAATTGGCGTAGAACTCGGGGTGCTGGGTCGAATCCCAGTCGAAAACCACCTGGCCGTTGTCGACCTCCTGAATGATGCTCGCGGAGACCGTGCTGGTCTTTCCGGGCAGAAACGGAATGTTGGTGACCTGCTTCTGCTCGGACGAAAGCAGAATGTAGTGGTTGTCGTCGAGATAGACGAAGTCGTGCAAATCCGCCGGCAGCGCGCCGTGGTCGCCATACGGCAGCAGCGACAGCGTCTTGAGCTCGTGGTACTGGCCGTCGAGCAGGTGCACCTCGCCGAGGAAGGTCGCGACCCCTGACAGTTGCGGGCCGTCCTCTTGCATGTAAGAGTAACGCACCGAGCCGTCCGGCGCCGTGTGGCGCTGCAGATCGTACCCCGGGCTCGACAGGCGCTTGTAGTACTGGGGCTTGCCCACCTGATCCGTGACGATCAAGTAGCTCGGGCGCCCGTCCGAGGCGTCCGCCGCCATGCAGACGACGCCCGGCTTGGGCGTGCCGCTGGCCGTGACGGTGTAGTCCGGAAAGTCGGACGGCACGCCCGCGATCTGA
>DATNPP010000122.1:0-5253 GCA_036703175.1 Oscillatoriaceae cyanobacterium | reverse complement strand
CCCAGCCTCAGCCCCTGAACAGGGCTTCGGCGTCCCTCCCCCTCGCCAGGGGGAGGGGGCGCTGAGGAATGCTTCGCTTTGCTACGCCGGGACGCCGAGGGTGCGGCGGAGTTGTTGGGCCAGGGTGCGTTGCTGGAAGTCCGGCATCGGCGGCTGCGTGTTCAATCGGTTGATCAGATCTTCCTGCACGTCCGGCGGCATCACGGAGAGGACCATGTCGGCGTAGCCGGGGTCCAGCAGGCCGAGCACGCCGGCCGCGGCGCCGGGGCGCTGTTGGCTCAGCAGCTCGGCGACCAGCTGAGGATCCATCTGCTCGAGGAAGCCGAAGGGACCCATGTTCGCCTGGGGCACCGTGCCGCTCGCCTCGCCCGTGAAGCCGCCGAAGGCGTTCGGGTCGAAGTCCGCCGGCATGCCCGGCTCGCCCAGGGTGTTCACCAGCACGTCGGTGGTGTCTTCCTTGCGGTTGGCCATGCGGATGATCGCAATCAGCAGCGCCAGGATGATGAAGGCCGCGCCGGCGCCCACGATGACGGTGAAGGGAATGCCGCCCTTCTTCTTGGTGTCCGCGGCGGCCGCGGTCTGCGGCGCCTTCTGCTGGTCGATCAGCTGATGCAGCATGTCCGTCTGCGAGGTGTCGAAGGCCACCGGCTGCACGACGACCATGTCGCCGCGGCCCTGCACGTCCGCGCCGGCCGCCGCCGCCACGATCTGGGTCATGGCCGTCACGCGCTCGGCCGGCAGGCCCTGAATCAAAGCCGTGACCGTCATGCGCTTGATGCTGCCGATCTCGTTGACCGTGAGGCTGTCGTTGCGGCTGTAAGCGCCGTACTGCTCCTGGTCCTGCGAGCTCGTGGAGCTCTGGTTCGCGGCCGTCATGCCGCCGTCCATCGGGTAGCCGGGCACGTTGGCGACCGTGCCGGGCACGCCGCCGCCGCTGCCGTTGGTGCTCTTCTGCGTGCTGTGCATGACGTTGCTCGGCGCCGAGACGCCCTTGGCGTCCGCCGGCGGCGCGTACAGGGTGGTCTTGGTCTTGCGCTGGCTGAAGTCGAGGTCGCAATTGACGCGCACGACGCTCTTGCCGGGGCCGAAGAGCTTGTCGAGCAGGCTTTGCACGCTGTTCTCGATCGCCGTCTCGCGCTCTTCCGTCAGATCCATCTGCTCTTGCAGCTCGCGGGCGACCTCGCGGTCGGCCACGTTGCCGTTGTTGTCGGCGAGGCCGTCGGACAGCAGCGTGCCGGTGTCGGACACGACGGTGACGTTGGAGGTCTTGAGGCCCGGAACGGCGCTCGCCACGAGGTTCTGAACGCCGGTGACCTGGTCCTTGCTGAGGCTGCGGCCGGTTTCGCACTTCACCATGACGGCGGCCGTGGTCGGCTTCTTGTCCTCGCTGAAAAGCTGATCTTCAGGCATGTTCACGAGCACCGAGGCCGCTTCCACGCCGTCGATCTTGCGAATCAATCGCGAGAGCTCGCCGTTCAGCGCGCGGTTGAAGGCCACCTTCTTGTCGAAGTCCGTGCTGATGAAGCCGGGCGGCTTGTCGCCGAAGAGCTCGGGAAAGCCCAGCGTGCCGTCCTTGAGGTGATCCTTGAGCGCGATCTGAATGCGCGCGTCGTCGGCGTTGTTCTTGGGCACCGAGATGGCGGTGCCGTCCTGCACGATCTGGAAGGGAATGCCCTTGTCCTTGAGATCGCCCGCGGCCGTGCCGACGGCTTCGGGGTCCTGATTGGAGTAAATCACGATTTGCCCCGCGGGCGTGCCGGCGGGGGTCGCGTTGGCGGCGTTGCCGCCGCGCGGAATGAAGTTGGCGCCCAGCGCGACCATCGCGACAAGCACCAGCACACCGATCAAGGCCTTGGCCTGTGCCGGGAGATCCGCAAAGAAATTCAATTTCGTCTACCCCATCGCCACGGAGGCGGAATCAGACCTGCGTTTGAAGCAGCGTGTTGAGGCCGCTCGAGACCTTCGTGACCACCGACGAGGCGACGTTCATCGCGACGTCCGCCTTCGCGACGGCGATCATCACCTGGTGCACGTCGACCGGCTTGCCGGTCGCGTAGTCGAAGGCCAGCTTCTCGGACGCGTTCTGCGTCTTCTGCACGTCCTCGAGCGCCCCCGTGAGCACGTCGGCGAAGCTCGGCCCCTGCGCCGCATCCGGCCCGAGGTCGGGCGCCTTGAGCGCGTTGTTGAACTCGACGTCGAACGCCGAGAACGGATCTTGCGTGGCTTGAAGCGGCAGGGTTCCGGCGTTGATGGGGGGAATCATCGGGTTTCTCCTCGAGAGGGGGCACTAGGAGGCTATCGGCACGCGGCCGAGCGAACTTATCAAGCTAGCCGTCGATGGTGAGCGCTTTGCTTTCCATCGTCTTGGCCGCGGAGGCCACCGTGACGTCGGCCTGGTAGGTCTTGGAGGCGGCGATCATGTCGACCATCTCCGTCACCACGTTCACGTTGGGCATCGTGACGAAGCCCTGCGCGTCGGCGTCCGGATTGCCCGGATCGTAGCGCCGCGGCAGCGGCGAGGGGTCTTTCGCGACGCCCGTGGCCTCGACGCCTGCGACCTCGCCCGTCTGCTGGTTCACGAGCTCCTGGAAAATGGGCACCTTGCGGCGGTAAGGGCCGCCCTCGGCGCTGCGCGTGGTGTTCGCGTTCGCCAGGTTGTTGGCGATTTGGTCCATCCAAAAGCGGTTCGCCGTCATTCCGCTGGCGGCGATGTTGAGAACGTTGTCGAGGCTCATCGTTTAAACCTACTTGGCTTGCGCGATCGTCTTGAGGATCGTGAATTCCTTCGAGAGCACCTGGGCGATCGTCTGGTAGTGCTCCGCGTTCTCGGTCATGGCGCTCATCTCCTTCTCGATCGCCACCTGATTGCCGTCGAGGCGTTGGGGGCCGTCGGGAGCTTGCGTCATTTTCGGTTGCCAGGTTAACAGAACGTCGGACGGAGCGGCTGTGACGAACGCACCATCGCCCGTTTCAGGCAAGCTGCCGTCAGTGGCGCCGGAAGGCGCCTGCGCTTCGTTCAGGGCCTCACGCAACGAGTCCTCGAAGTTGACGGTCTGCTTGACATAACCCGGCGTATTGATGTTCGCGATGTTGTCCGCGATCGCCTCGTGGCGCAGCGACATTCCGTCCATCGCGCGCGCGGTGGCCGCAAGCGTGGGGCTCAAAAGATCCATTTCACTCACCTCACCAGGAAATGAAGTCGTCGATGCTCTTCTTCTTGCCGAGCTTGTGGCGCAACTGCTCGAGCGCCCGGCGGTGGATGCGGCTGACCCAGGACTCGGAGAGCCCCAGCTTCTGGCCGATCTCGGAGAACGACATGTGGTGGAAGTAGTAGTAGCGGAGCGTCGTGCGCTCCTGAATCGGCAGCTGCTCGATGGCGAGGCGCAGCGTCTGCTGCAACTCCTCGAGCTCCATCTCGTGCTGCACGGTATCGCTCTTGCCGAGCTGCTTGAGAAGGTTGAAGTCCTCGCCGTCGTCGCTCGAGCCGCTGGGCGCGTCGAGACTCAGCACGTACGAGTACGTCATCTGCGTGACCTTGTTGGTCAAGGCCACCGCGTCGGAAGCGACCTCGTCGTCCTCGTTGAGGATCACCTCGTCCTCGACGGGCTGCTGCTTGGCGGGCACCGTCGGCAGCTTGGGCAGATTGTCGAGGATCGCGCCCTTGATGTAGTAGGTCGCGAAAGTTTCGAATTTGACGCCGCGATCGGGATCGAAGCGGTCGGCGGCGGCCATCAGGCCCATCACGCCGTCCGAGATCAGATCTTCCATGTCGTAGTGGCGCGGCAGCTTGGTGCTGATGCGGCGCGCGATCGCCCGGACCATCGGCAGATACTTCTTGATCTGCGAATCGTCCATGGTGCCCGAGAACGGGGTGCGCGTCTCTTTATCACCAGGCTTGCGGGTGGTCGCCTCGCTCCGGTTCGGGGTCACGGATGTCCTCCTTCGGAGCGATCCTGGGCCTCCAATTTGCCCGACAACTGCTTGTAGAGCGCCGTCGCGAGGCTGGCGCCGTTTTGCTGCGCGAAACTCGCGCCGATTTTCTGATCGAACAGGCTCATGAACATCGAGGTGTCGCCGCCGCCGAAGGCGCCGTCGCCGTTTCCGTCGTCGTCCTGGTCGTCGCCGGCCTTGCGCATCTCCTCGACCATCTCGGCGTACAGCACGGACGCGAACTGCTGCACCGTGCTCTTGAGCTTGCTCTCCTGCTCGGAGAGGCTCTGCGGCGCAACAGGCGTCGTCTGCAGCGGCTTGAGCTCGGGCGTGCTCTGCAGCGGCTTGAGAACAGGCTTTGGATCGATCAGTCGCATGGGTGCTCCTAAGTCCCTTTTACCCTAAATGATCTCCAATTGCGCGTTAAGCGCGCCGGCGGCCTTGATGTCCTGCACGATGGAGATCATCTCGCGGGGCGTGACGCCGAGCGAGTTGAGCGCCCGAATCAGCTGGCCGAGCGTGGTTCCGGACTCGAACACCACGGTGTGAGCGGGTTTCTCGTCGGCGCTGACCTGCGAGTTGGTCGTCGTGACCGTCTGGCCGCCGGAGAGCGGGCCGGGCTGCGAGGTCGTCGTCTGCGCCTGCACCTTGATGACGAGGCTGCCGTGGCTGAGCGCGACCGGATCGATGCGCGTGTTGGCGCCCATGATGATCGTGCCCGTGCGCTCCTCGATCACGACCTTGGCGACGTGATCGGCGCGCAGCGTGAGCTGCTCGACGCGCGCGATCAGGTCCGGCACGCGATCGCGGTAGGCGCTCGTCACGTAGCAGCGGATCGTGGCGGCGTCGAGGGAGGTGGCGACGGCGAGGCCGCTCGCGTTGATCGCGTCGGCGGCGCGCGCCGAGGTCGCGTAGTCCGGATTCAGCAGATTGATGTACATGTAGCCGGTGTTGTCGACCACGGTGACGGGCACCTCGCGCTCGACGATGCCGCCGTCCGGCACGCGGCCGACGAGCACCTGGTTCTTCTGCGTGGCCGAGCCGCCGGGGCCCGAAGCCTCGAAGCCGCCCGTGCTGATCGGGCCCTGCGCCACGACGTAGGTGTGGCCGTCCGCCGCCTCCAAGGGCGTCTGCAGCAGCACGCCGTTGGTGATGCTCTTGGCGTCGCCCACCGAGGCGACCGTGACGTCGACTTGCTGGCCGGGCTTCACGAAGGCCGGCAGCTGGCACGTCACCATCACGAGGGCCGCGTTGCGCGCCACGAGCTGGCCTTGCAGCTCGTTGACCGGAATGTTGCCCATACGCTGAATGACGTTCTCGATC
>DATNPP010000066.1:0-4944 GCA_036703175.1 Oscillatoriaceae cyanobacterium | reverse complement strand
CACCAACCCGCTGGAACGGCTCAACAAGGAGATCAAGCGGCGCGGGGACGTGGTGGGCATCTTCCCCAACCGGGCGGCGATCATTCGACTGATCGGGATGGTGCTCGCGGAACAGCACGACGAATGGCAGGTCAGCAGGCGCACCTTCAGGGGGGCGATCGGCCAGGTGAAGGCGATTCAGGAGACGATCATGCAGACGCCCATGCTCGCCGCATAGTTACCCAAGAACGGAAGGACGACTTACACCACGTCCTGGGACTTGACCGCCGGTCGGCTTCAGCCCGAGTTCCCTCAACACCCCCGCAATGGATGTGCAGCGTGCCACAATGGGGGCCAACACCTCGTATGTATACTTCGATGCCATCGTTCACCTCCCATAGATAGAACATTTGTTCTAATTATATCAAACGGGAAGGCAATCGCCTCGACAAAGCGAGAAAATCAAATTGGCATGCACGGCAATTTGCGTGCATGCCAACTGTTGAGCGTCCCGGAAACTGTGAAAGTGCTCCAGGTCGGATTTGAACCGACACTTGAACG
Source organism: Oscillatoriaceae cyanobacterium (assembly GCA_036703175.1). Taxonomy (GTDB): domain Bacteria; phylum Cyanobacteriota; class Sericytochromatia; order S15B-MN24; family JAQBPE01; genus DATNPP01. The sequence goes on along the minus strand of DATNPP010000066.1, from coordinate 4,404 downwards.
GACCTAAACCGTTTGCCTCTGCCGTTGGGCTACTGGAGCCAATTCGAGCCGATTCGAAGCTTAGTGCCCCCTTCGGCTGCCGAACATTATATCATACGCTCCAAACTCGCTCAGGGCGCGGAAGTAGATGCTTCGAGGGGCTCCTCGTGTTCTTCCTTGCCGAAGAGCGCCTGCACGAACACGTGCGGGTCGAAATCGCCCAGGTCTTCGACCTTCTCGCCGAGGCCGACCATCTTCACCGGCAAATCCAGCTGGCGCTTGATGCCGAAGATGACGCCGCCCTTGGCGGTGCCGTCCAGCTTCGTCAGAATCACGCCGTTGATGCCCGTGGCCTCCTTGAAGACCTCGGCCTGGCGCAGGCCGTTCTGGCCGGTCGTCGCGTCCAGCACCAGCAGCACCTGCGGCTCGTTGCCCGGCAGCTCGCGGTCGATGATGCGCCGAATCTTGCGCAGCTCTTCCATCAGGTTGGCCTTGTTGTGCAAGCGGCCCGCCGTGTCGATCAGCAGCACTTCCTTGTTTCGCGACTGCGCGGCCTTGATCGCGTCGAACACGACCGCCGCGGCATCGCCGCCGTGCTGGTGGCGAATCACCTCGACGCCCGCGCGCTCGCCCCAGACCTCGATTTGATCGATCGCCGCCGCGCGGAACGTGTCCGCCGCGGCCACCAGGCTCGGATGGCCGGCCTGCTGCAGCTTGGCCGCCAGCTTGCCGATGGTCGTCGTCTTGCCGACGCCGTTCACGCCGACCAGCATGATGATGTTCAGCTTGCCGGGCTCCAGCGTCAGCGGCGCCGGCTCGCCCAGGCGCGCTTCGAGGAACTTCGCGAGCGTGTCGGGAATCTCCTCGGGCTTGAGCGCCTCTTCCTTGGCCTTCTTGCGCAGATGCTCCAGAATCTCGTCGCTCGTCTCGACGCCCACGTCCGCCGTGATGAGGATCGTCTCGAGCTCGTCGAGCAGCTCGTCGTCAATGCGGCCGCGGCCCATCACCAGGCGCTGCACCTGCGTGACGAGCACCTTGCGCGTCTCGGCCATGCGCTCGCGCGTCTTGATGGCCCACTCTTCGTCTTCCTCGAAGACGGGCTTGTTCAGCGTTTCCCAGGCGCGCTTCCAGAAGCCCTTCTTGGCGGCAGGCGCCTCGGGCGTGGCCGCCTCGGGCGTCGCCGTTTCAGGCGTCGGAGTTACCGGCGCAGCGGCCTCAGGCGTAACGGCCGCAGGCGGGGTTTCGGTCGGCCCCTTGTCGCGCTTAAACCACATTCGGCTTGCTCCCGCGCACCGCGGCGGCCTCGTCCGCGAAGCGCGAGAGGACGCCGTTCACGAAACGGCCCGAATCCTGCGTGCCGTACTTCTTCGCGAGCTCGACCGCCTCGTTGATGGCCACCTCGACGGGCACCTCGCGGACGTACAGCAGCTCGGCGACCGCCAGGCGCAAAATGTCGCGGTCCAGGCTCGCCATGCGCTCGACGGACCAGTTCTTGGCCGCCTCGGCGAGGCGCTTGTCGACGTCTTCGCGGTGGTCCGTGTAGCGCTTGACCAGCTCGACCACGAACTCGCGCACCTCGGGAGCACCCGCGAGCGCGACCATCGCCGGCAGCTCGAGGGCGGTGCCCAGCAGCTCGACTGCTTCTTGCGCCTTCTCGACGCCGTGCAGGGCCTGCTCGAGGTCCTTCTTGGCCGGCACTTCGTCCAGCGCGCCGAGGTAACGCTCGTGCAGCTGGTGCTCGGCGCCCGTGAGGTCGCCTGCGGCTTCCTTGATGCGCTCGCGCGCCTCGTTCGCCAGCATGTCGGCAGCGCGCGCGAGCATCTCGCCGATGCTCGGCGGTTGCTTCTCGCCGCGGTTCGAAAGTTGCGCCAGGGTGAGCAGCGCCAGCTCTCTCGCGACACGACGGGTATTCAACACGGGCTAACCTCCTAGAATCCGGCGTTGCACGAAGTTGGTGTAGACTTCGCCCGCGCGGAAGAATGCGTTGTCCAGGATACGCTCCTGAAATGGAATCGTGGTCTTGACGCCGGTGATGGCGTACTCGCTCAACGCGCGCTGCATGCGCGCGATCGCCTGGGGTCGGTCCGGCGCCCACACCACCAGCTTCGCGATCAGCGAGTCGTAAAAGGGCGGAATCGCGTAACCGGGATACGCGTGGGAATCCACCCGCACGCCCGGGCCGCCGGGCGCCACGTAGGCTTCGATCGTGCCGGGGCTCGGTTGGAAGTCCCGCTCCGGGTCCTCGGCGTTGATGCGGCATTCGATGGAATGGCCGACGAAGCGCACGGCGTCTTGAGTATAGCCGAGCGACTCACCCGCGGCAATCCTCAACTGCTCTCGCACGAGATCGAGCCCCGTCACCATCTCCGTGACCGGATGCTCCACCTGAATGCGCGTGTTCATCTCCATGAAGTAGAAGTTCAGGTGCTTGTCGACCAGAAACTCGATCGTGCCGACGCCCTCATAGTCCACCGAACGCGCCGCCTGCACCGCCGCCTCGCTCATGCGCTCGCGCAGTCCGGGCGTCATCACGGGGCTGGGCGTCTCTTCGAGCAGCTTCTGGTGCCGGCGCTGAATCGAGCACTCGCGCTCGCCCAAAGAAAGGACGCTGCCGTGGCGATCGGCGATCACCTGAATCTCGATATGGCGCGGCTCTTCGAGGTACTTCTCGATGTAGACGTCGCCGACGCCGAAGGCCGCCTCGGCTTCCTTGGTCGCCATGCGCAAATTCTCGACGAGGTCCTTCGGGTGATGCGCGACGCGCATGCCGCGCCCGCCGCCGCCCGCGGTGGCCTTGATCAGCACCGGGTAGCCGATCGTCTCGGCGAGCGCGCGGGCCTGCTCGGGATCCGAAAGCGTGCCTTCCGAGCCGGGGACGACCGGGACGCCGGCTGCCTGCATGAGCGATCGCGCCGTGGCCTTGTCGCCCATTTTCACGATCGCCTCGGGCTTCGGCCCGATGAAGGTCAGGCCGTGCGCCACGCACATCTCGGCAAAGCGGGCGTTCTCGGAGAGAAAGCCGTAGCCCGGATGGATCGCCTCGGCGCCCGTGACGGTCGCGGCCGAGAGGATGTTCGGAATGTTGAGGTAGCTCTGGGTGGACGGCCCGCGGCCGATGCAGACCGAATTGTCCGCCAATCGCACGGCCAGGCTGTCGCGATCGGCCTCGGAGTAGACGACCACCGTCTCGATGTCCATCTCCTGGCAGGTGCGCAGCACCCGCAGCGCGATCTCGCCGCGGTTGGCGATCAGGATCTTCTTGAACATCGTGAGGTCTCCGCTCAGGCCGGCTCGAGCTCGATGAGCGGCTGGCCGTATTCGACCGGCTGGCCGTTCTCCACGAGAATGCGCGCGACGCGGCCGCTCACCTCGGCCTCGAGCTCGTTCATGAGCTTCATGGCCTCGATGATGCAGACCGTCTGGCCCGGCTTGACGACGTCGCCCACCTGCACGAACGGCGGCGCGTCCGGGCTGGGCGAGCGGTAGAACGAGCCGACCATGGGCGCGTTGATCGTGATGGCCTTGCTCGGCAGCGTGGGCACCTGCTCCGGCATGCCGACGGGCGTCGCGACCGGCGCGGGGGCGGGCGCCGCGGGGGCGATCGCCGGAGCGGCTTGCACCACGACGGGAGCCTGTGAGCTCGCCTTCTTGAGCACGAGCTTGAACTCGCCGCTCTCGAGCGAAAGCTCGGCCACGCTGCTCGCGTCGACGGCGGCGAGCAGCGCCTTGATGTCGTCGAGGCCCAGTGTCACTACGCGCGACCCAGGTACTGGCCGGTGCGCGTGTCGATGCGGATGCGCTCGCCGGTGTTGATGAAGAACGGCACCGCGACCACCGCGCCGGTGCTCATCTTCGCGGGCTTCGAGCCGCCGGTCGCGGTGTCGCCGCGCACGCCGGGATCCGTCTCGACGATCTCGAGCTCGACCATGTTGGGAATATCGACGCCGATCACGCTGTTGTCGAAGTAGAGCACCTGCACGGGCATCTCTTCTTGCAGCCACTGCGTGTTGTCGCCCAGCTGCTCCTTGGTGAGGGGCACCATGTCGAAGGTCTCTTGATCCATGAAGAAGTACTCGTCGCCGCTGCCGTAGCTGAACTTCATCTCGCGCTTGTCGAGGTTGGCGACCGGGATCATTTCACCCGCGCGGAACGTCTTTTCAACCGTCGAGCCCGCTTTGAGGTTCTTCAGCTTGGTGCGCACGAAGGCCGCACCCTTGCCCGGCTTCACGTGCTGGAACTCGACCACCGACATGGGGTTGTTGTCGATGACGATGGTCTTTCCGGGGCGCAGATCGTTGGACGAAATCATGGCGATGACTCTCTTTGGACGGGGCGTGAAACCCTGTGGGGGCGTAGGGGGGCGAAAAACTGGCTAATGATAGCACTAATAAGCAGGCGTGGAAAGTGGCGTCAGGGACACCGGCG
>DATNPP010000593.1:0-10976 GCA_036703175.1 Oscillatoriaceae cyanobacterium | reverse complement strand
CGGCAAGAACATCGTCTTCGTCGGCACCAAGAAGCAGGCCCAAGAGGTCGTGCGCGAGGAGGCCGAGCGCTGCAACCAGTACCACGTCACCCAGCGCTGGCTGGGCGGCATGCTGACCAACTGGCCCACGATCTCGAAGCGCATTCAGCGCCTCAAGGAGCTGGAAGGCATGCGCGTCGACGGCACGTTCGATCGTCTGCCGAAGAAGGAAGTCTCCCAGCTCGAGAAGGAGATCACCAAGCTCGAGAAGCTGCTCGGCGGCCTCAAAGGCCTGCGCAGCCGTCCCGACGTGATCTTCGTGATCGACCCCCGCAAGGAGCACATCGCCGTCAAGGAAGCCCGCAAGCTGGGCGTGCCCATCGTCGGCATGGTGGACACCAACTGCGATCCGGACGAAGTGGATTACATCATCCCCTCGAACGACGACGCGATCCGCTCGATCAAGCTGATCGCCGGCGCGCTGGCGAACGCCGTGCTCGAGGGCAAGGAAGGCAAGCAGGAGCATCAGGAGGCTCCGGCCGCCGAAGCCGCTGCCGTCTCCTAAGCGAGACGCGACGCGAGCCCGGGGCCTGTCCCCGGGCTTTTTTTTCGATTGCCACGCCGTCTGGCGCTTCGGTGGGACGGCTGGTATACTGCGTGACACCAACCAGAACTTGAACGATGTCTATAGGAGGAACGATGGCAGAGATTAGCGCCACTTTGGTGAAAGAGCTGCGCGAGAAGACCGGCGTCGGCATGATGGATTGCAAGAAGGCCCTCAATGAGGCCAACGGCGATCTCGAGCAGGCCGCCGAGCTGCTGCGCAAGAAGGGCATGGCCAAGGCTGCGGCCAAGAGCTCGCGTGCCGCCACCGAGGGCCTCGTCGGCGCCAACGTCACTTCGGACGCCAAGCGCGGCGTGCTCGTCGAGGTGAACTGCGAGACGGACTTCGTCGCCCGCAACGAGGAATTCACCGGCCTGGTCAACCAAATTGCCGAGTACCTCGTGAACAAGGCGCCTGCCAACGAGGGCACCGGCGCCGACCTGTCGGCGCTGCCCAGCTGGGAGTCCGGCAAGACCGTCGACGAGACGATCAAGGAGAAGATCCAGAAGACCGGCGAGAACATCAACATCCGTCGCTTCGTGCGCTACGAGCGCAGCGGCGAGGGAACCATCGCCAGCTACATCCACCTGGGCGGCAAGATCGGCGTGCTCGTCGAGCTGTCCGGCAGCGGCAACCTCGCCGAGGTCGCCAAGGACGTCGCGATGCACATCGCCGCCTCGCAGCCCCAGTGCATCCGCCGCGAGGAAGTGCCCGCGGATCAAGTCGAGAAGGAGCGCGAGATTCTGCTGGCGCAGCCCGATCTGCAGTCCAAGCCCGAGAACGTGCGCGCCAAGATGGTCGAGGGCCGTATCGGCAAGTTCTACGAGCAGATCTGCATGCTCGAGCAGCCCTTCGTGAAGGATCCGTCCAACACGGTCGGCGAACTGCTCAAGAAGCACGGCGCGGACGTCGTCCGCTTCACGCGCTACGGCCTCGGCGAAGGGCTCGAGAAGAAGAGCGACAACTTCGCGGAGGAAGTGGCCTCCTACATGAAGGGCTAAAGCTCCCAGCGAGGTCCAGGGCCACCGGCTCTGGACCTCACTTTCGAGAGGATCCCGTGGCTATTTTGAAGTACAAGCGCGTTCTGCTGAAGCTTAGCGGCGAGGCTCTGATGGGCAAGCTGGGCTACGGCATCGATCCGCAGGTGATTCAACAAATCTCGCAAGAGATCCGCAACGTCATCAACATGGAGGTCGAGCTCGCGGTCGTCGTGGGCGGCGGCAACATCTTCCGCGGCATGGCGGGCAGCGCCAAGGGCATGGACCGCGCCACCGCGGACTACGTCGGCATGCTGGCGACCGTCATGAACGCGCTCGCGCTGCAGGACGGCCTCGAGAAGCTCAACGTGAACACCCGCGTGCTCTCCGCGATGGAGATCCGCGAGGTGGCCGAGGTCTTCATTCGCCGCCGCGCGCTGCGCCATCTCGAGAAGGGCCGCGTGATCATCTTTGCCGCCGGCACCGGCAATCCGTACTTCACGACCGACACGGCCGCCAGCTTGCGCGCCGCCGAGATCGGCGCCGAGGTGATCCTGAAGGCCACCAAGGTGGACGGCGTGTACGATCGCGATCCGATGATGCACCCCGACGCCGTGAAGTTCGACCAGCTGAGCTACCTCGAGGTGCTCACGCGCGACCTCAAGGTGATGGACGCGACCGCGATCTCGCTCTGCAAGGACAACTCGATCCCGCTTGTGGTCTTCGACCTCGGCCAGCCCGGCAACATCGAGCGGGCGGTTCGTGGCGAGCCGATCGGCACCATCGTTGGAGGATAAGTAGCCTATGAGTAGCAAAGACGTCATCAACCAGGCCGAAGACAAGATGAAGAAGGCCATTCAGGCCACCCAGCGCGACTTCGCCTCCTTGCGCACCGGCCGTGCCGCGCCGGCGCTGCTCGATCGCATTCACGTGGACTACTACGGCACCGAGACGCCTCTCAAGGGCATGGCCAACATCTCCGTGCCCGACTCCCGCACGCTGCAAATTCAGGCCTACGATCGCGGCGCCGTCGCGCTGATCGAGAAGGCGATCCAGAAGTCCGACCTGGGCCTCACGCCCAACACGGACGGCAACGTGATCCGTTTGCAGATTCCGCCGTTGACCGAGGAGCGCCGCAAGGACCTGGTCAAGGTCGCCAAGAAAGCCGCCGAGGAAGGCAAGGTCGCGATTCGCAACGTGCGCCGCGACGAGATGGACCAGCTCAAGAAGCTGGAAAAGGGCGGCGAGCTGACCGAGGACGAGCGCAAGCGCGGCGAGGAGCAGATCCAGAAGCTGACGGATCGCTTCACCCGCGAGCTCGACGAGCTGCTCGCGGCCAAGGAAAAGGAAATCCTCGAGGTTTGAGCGCGCTCGACCTCGCGCCGCTGCTGGGCCTGCCTCTGGACGAGGCCCGGCAGCGGCTTTCGCGTGCGGGCGTCACGCCGCGCGTGGTCGAGAGCCTCGCGCCCCGTGCGGGCGACGCTCCGGGCCTCTGGCGCGTGGCGCGCGCGCGGGCGCATGACGGCGGCGTCGAGCTCGTCACCGTGCTCGCCCCGACGCTTCCGGAGTAGCCATGCTGCACCTGCGGGTCATCAGCGGAGCCATCTTCATCGCCGTGGCGCTGTTCTGCATCTGGCAGGGCAGTTACTGGTACGTCGCGCTGATCACGACGGCGGCGCTGCTGTGCATTCGCGAGCTGTGCCGGCTCTTCACCCTCAAGGGCTACACGCCGGCCACGCTGATCGTGACGGCCTCGGTATTTTTGATCGACATCATGGCGGGCTTCGCGGGGCCCACTTACCTGGCGCCGGTGCTCGCGGGCAGCGCGATCGTGATTCTGCTCTGGCTGCTGTGGCGGCCGCGCCCGCGCGCCGGCATCGCGGACGTGGCGACCAGCTGGTACGCGGTCGTCTACATCGGCTTTTTGCCGAGCTATCTGATTTTGCTGCGCGACTTCCCCGAGCCCTACGGCTTGCAGTTCACGGTGCTGTTGCACACGTGCATCTGGTGCACGGACATCTTCGCCTACTTCGGCGGCCGCTTCTTCGGGCGCACCAAGCTCCTCGAGGCCGTGAGCCCCAAGAAGACCATCGAGGGCAGCATCTCCGGGCTTTCATTCGCCGCGGTGATGGGATTGATCTGGAGCCAGGTCTTCCATTTCCCCTGGATCCACGGCCTGTTGCTCGGCGCGCTGGTGAGCGTGGTGGCCCAAGTCGGTGACCTCGGCGAGTCGCTGCTCAAGCGCGACGCGGGCGCGAAGGACTCGGGCACGATCATTCCGGGCCACGGCGGCATTCTCGACCGCATGGACTCGTATTTGCTGGTCGGCGTGGCCGTGTATTACTACCTGCGCTGGTTCTACCATCCCTGGCTACCGTAGAACGGCAAAGGAAAACGGCCCCGCAGACGCGGGGCCGTTCGATTGGAAAGCCTTAGCCCTTCGCGGCGGGCTTCTTCTCCATCTTCATCATCTTGGCGTCGCCCTTCATGGCCATGCCGTGCTTCATCGCGCCCTTGGCCATCACCTTGCCCATCGTGAGCTTGAAGTGGCTGCCCTTGAGCGCGGCGTTCAACGCGGCCAGCTGGAGGGGGCCGTGCGAGCTCACGACGGCCGTGCCCTTGGCAAGGCTCACGTCGACGTGGTTCACGCCCTTGACCTTGGACAGCTTCTGCGTGACTTCCTTGACGCAGTCCGAGCACATCATGCCGGACACCTGCAGCGTGCAGGTCTGCAGCGCGGCCGTCTTGACGGCCGGCTTCATCGTCATCTGGTGCATCGTCGCCTTGGGGGCGGCGAGAGCAGGTGCGGCGAGCGAGACGGCGGCGACGGCGACGAGCGCGAGCTTCGAGACGTGGTTAAGCATGGTTGAATTCCTCCTTGTCGTAAGACGACTAGCGGGGGTTATCCTACCACGGCTGTTTGCTATTGTTAAGCAGTTTGGCATTTAGGACAAAAATGGGTGCCGCGCTGCCCGACGACGGTGCGCACGATCGGCCGCCCGCAGCGCGGGCACGGCCGATCTTCGCGTCCGTAGACTGCAAAGTGATGCTGGTTGCCGCCCACCTCGCCGGTGCCCGTGCGGTAGTCTCTGAAAGTGCTGCCGCGGCGGGCGATCGACTGCTCGAGCACGTGCCGGATCGCCTCGTGCAGCCGGGCGATCTCAGCGCGGGAGAGGCTCGAGGCGGCGCGCAGCGGGTGCAGTCCGGCGCGCCAGAGGGCCTCGTCCACGTAGATGTTGCCGAGGCCGGCGATCATGCGCTGATCGAGCAGCAAGGGCTTGAGCCGCGTACGCCGCTCCTTGAGCGCCCTGGCGAGCCAGGCGGCCGTGAAGGCGTCGCTGAGCGGCTCGACGCCGTGGGCGGCTTCGAGGGCCGCGAGGCCGGCGGCGTCCAGCAGCCGCACGCGGCCGAACTTGCGCACATCGCGAAAACAGAGGCGCTTGTCGCCGTCGAGCTCCAACACCAGATGGGTGTAGCGATCGGGCTCGGTCGTTGCCTCGGCGACCGTCACGGCGCCGGACATCCGCAGATGCAGCGCGAGCGTCCATCCCGCGTCGAGGGTGAACAGCAGCCACTTGGCGCGCCGGCCGACCGCGCGAATCTCGCGGCCCGGCAACTGGGCGCGGAAGGTCGCGAGCGGCGTTTCAAGCATGGGTTCCCAGTCCAGACGCGCGATTTCGGTGATGCGGCGCTTGGCCAGGCGTGGGGCCAGATCGCGGGCGATGGTCTCGACTTCGGGCAGTTCGGGCATGCGGCGTCTCCTTCGCCGCCATGCTACCAGAGGGTGCCGAAATCCCGCTTGAATGTTACACTGGCGGGCGATGTTGACCCTGTTGACCTTTCTCGCCTTCATTTTGGCCGGCTTCGTGGGCTCGCTGTTGGGGCTGGGCGGCGGCATCATCGTCATTCCGATCGTCACGCTGGTGCTGGGCGTCGACATCCACATGGCGATCGGGGCCAGCATCGTGGCCGTGATCGCGACCTCGAGCGCCTCGGCGAGCTCGTACGTGCGCGAGGGCGTCGCGAATCTGCGCCTCGCGACCTATCTCGAGCTTGCGACCACCACCGGTGCTCTGGTGGGGGCGCTGATGGCGTCGCACATTCCGAGCCGGGGCCTGGCGGTGCTGTTCGCGCTGCTGCTGCTCTATTCGGCCTACAACATGTTCCAGCGCCGCAATATGGAGCTGCCGGAGGGCGTGCTGCCGCATCCCCTCGCGACCAAGCTCAAGCTGCACAATCGCTATTACGATCGCCTGCTGAGCAAGGCGGTCGATTACAACGTGACCGGCATGTACGCCGGGTTCGGCATCATGGAGCTGGCGGGCATTCTCTCCGGCTTGCTCGGCATCGGTTCGGGCATGCTCAAGGTGCTCGGCATGGATACGGCCATGCGGCTACCGATGAAGGTCTCGACGGCCACGAGCAACCTCATGATCGGCGTGACGGCGGCGGCGAGCGCCTGGTACTACCTGGCGCACGGCATGATCGATCCGCGCTTGACCGCGCCGATCGCGCTCGGAATCTTCATCGGCGCCAAAATCGGCAGCGCGGTGATGGGCCACATCCCGAGCGCCTGGCTGCGCAAGGCGTTCGTGCCGGTGTTGCTGTACGTGGCGGTGACGATGCTCTGGCGAGGGCTGCACGGATGAGTCTCGAGCCACAAAATCCCGAAGAGGCCTATTACCGCAAGCTCGAAGCACGCGTCGCGAACTTCCTGTGGGTCGGCACGATCGTGAGCGCCGTGTTGATCGCGGGCGGCCTGGCGCTGAGCTTCTTCGAGGGGCCGCATGCCAAGAACCTCAGCCCGGTTTCTCCGCACGATATCTGGTTCGGGCTGCGCGCGATGCATCCGGTGGCGTACGAGACGCTCGGCATCATCGTGTTGCTCGCGCTGCCGGTGGTGCGCGTGGCGATCGGCAGCGTGGGCTTCTTTCGCCGGCGCGAGGTCCAGCTGGGGGCGATCGCCCTCGCCGTGCTCGGCGTGATGGTGGTGAGCTTCGCGTTGGGCGCCGCCCACCACGGCTGATTGAACGGGCTGATTACTGGTTGCCGGGCATCGGCTCGAGCAGCGTCTCGTCCGTCACGGGAATCGGCGTCTTCTTGGGACGATGCGGCCTGGCCGGGGCGGCCTTCTTGGTGGCCGGCGCGCTCGTGGGCTGCGGCGTGTCCATCGGCTGGAAGTCCGTCGGCGCACCGCCGGGCATGAACTTCTCGGTGATGGCGTCCTTGTCCATCGGATTGGTGAGCTTGCCGGTGTGGCGATTGATCGTCGCCTCGGTGTAGCCGGTCGGCGCCGGGAAGTCCGTGGCCGGCTTGTTCCGCAGCGCATAATTCATGAATTCCGCCCACAACGGCGCGCACACCGCGCCGCCCGTGCTGCTGTAGCTCAGCTGGGAGTTGTTGTCGTTGCCCATCCAGACGACGGTGCACAGCTCCGGCGTGTAGCCGTCGAACCAGCAGTCCCGCTCGTCCGAGGTGGTGCCCGTCTTGCCGGCGGCAGGCCGGCCGATGTAGGCGGCGATGCCCGTGCCGTGGCGAATCACGTCGCGCATCATGTCGACGAGCATGCGCACCGGCAGCGAATCGAAGACCCGATGCGGATGCGGGCGATTCTCCTCGATGACGCGCCCGTTGCGGTCCAGCACCTTGGTGATGAAGATCGGATTGTTGCGCATGCCGTCGTTCGCGAGCACGCTATACGCCGAGCACATCTCGAGCGGCGTGACGTCGCTGGTGCCCAGGGGCAGCGAGAGGTCGTCGCCCAGCGCGCTGGTGATACCCATCGCGTGCGCCGTCTTGATCACGTTGGGAATGCCGACCTGGTAGCCCAGCTTGACGGCGACGACGTTGATCGACTTCTCGAGCGCCTCGCGCAGCGTCACCGGGCCCTCGTACGAGCGCTCGTAGTCCTGCGGCGCGTAGAAGTGGCCGTAGCCGTCCGGCAGGCTCACCGGCCCGTCGACCATCACCGTGCCGGGCGAGAAGCCCTCGGCGAGCGCCGTGAGGTAGACGAAGGCCTTGAATGTCGAGCCGGGCGGCCGCAGCGCCTGCGTGGCGCGGTTGAACTTGCTCTTGTTGAAATCCACGCCGCCGACGAGGGCCTTCACGTAGCCGGTCTTGGGCTCGATCGCGACCAGTGCCGCCTGGTGGGCGTTGAAGTACTTGTGATGGGCGATGTAGTCGCGCACCATCTGCTCGGCCTTCTCCTGCAAGCCGACGTCCAGCGTGGTGTAGACGCGCAAGCCGCCTTCGAGCACCTGGCGCTCGCCGAACTCGCGATCGAGCGTTTCGATGATGGTCGAGGTGAAGTACGGCACGCGGTACTTGAACGAGGTGATGCCCGGATAACGCAGCGGGGCCTTGTCCGCCAATTGCTCTTGCTTGCGGTTGATGAAGCCGGCCTCGCGCATGCGCTCGAGCACCAGGCCTTGCAGGAACTTGGCGCCTTTCGGATTGCGGTAGGGCGAGTAGTACTCGGGCCCGCGCAGCAGGCCCGCGAGCAGCGCGCACTCGGCCAGATTGAGCTTGCGGCAGCTCTTGCCGAAGTAGTTCTGGCTCGCCGCTTCCACGCCGTAGGCGTTGTGGCCCCAGTAGACCTGGTTCAGGTACATCTCGAGGATCTGCGCCTTGCTGTAGTGGTGCTCGATCTGAATCGCGAGCCAGGCCTCGTCGAGCTTGCGGGCGAGCGTCTTCTGGCGATCGAGGAACAGGTTCTTGGCGAGCTGCTGCGTCAGCGTCGAGGCGCCCTCGACGGCGCCGCCCTCGGCGACGTCCTCGAGCATGGCGCGCGTGATGCCTTTGAGGTTGATGCCGAAGTGGTGGTAGAAGTCCGTGTCTTCCATCGCGATGACGGCCAGCTGCAGATTGCGCGGAATGTCGTGTAGCGGCACCACCACGCGGTTCTCCTCGCCGTGGACGTTCGCGAGCAGCTTGCCGTGGCAGTCGTAGATCTTGGTGGTCTCGTGCGGAACGTAGGTCGAGAGCGTGCGGACGTCAGGCAGCTTGGAGAAGCTGAGGGCGAGGCCGCCCACGGCGCCGCACGCGGCGGCCGTGCCGGTCGTGAGCACGAGGATGAGCAAGCGAGCCAGGAAGCGTCGGGCGCGATCGCGCGACGTGGGGCGCGGACGCGGTGGTTGCGGGGCGCGGGGATTCTGGCTGGACGCGCGGGGGCTCGCCGTAGGAGCGCCGCGCCGCTGGTTGGACACGAATCGATTGCCTCGTTGCTGGTCTTTCCACCCGCACAGACGGGCGCTCCAGGCGGCCAGAACGGATCGAAGCGGAAAGTGGCGCAATGGAGCCGGCAAGCGCCGGGACGACCATTATAACCGAGCAGCCGGGAAATCGAAAGCACCGTGTGGTCTCCTCCCCCTGGAGAGGGGGAGGGATGTCGGCGACCCGTCCAGGGGAGCCGACGGGGAGAGGGCGTCTCCCGGCGGTACACTAAGAGACTTCGTGTCCCGGCCGGCCGCAAGGAGACTCCCTCTCCCAGCCTCAGCCCCTGAACAGGGCTTCGGCGTCCCTCTCCCTCGCCAGGGAGAGGGGGAGGACGGGCTTCACGTTTGGGCGGTGAGCACGGCGCCGCGGAGCAGCTTTTCCATGCGCTCGGAGGCGGCCTTGGCGACGTCGACGACCTCCTGGTGCGAGGTCTCGGCGGCGCCCTTGGGCGTGACGGAGATGTTCGTGATGCACGAGATCGCCGTGACCTTCATGGCGTGCGAGGCCGCGCGGGCCGCCTCGGGCACGGTCGACATGCCGACCGCGTCCGCGCCGGCGAACATCAAATAGCGGTTCTCGGCCATCGTCTCGTACGACGGGCCCAACAGCCCCACGTACACGCCCTCGCGCGTCGGCACGGCGTGATCGAGCGCGTACTTGGCGAGGCGCTTGCGCCAGGCGTCGTCGTAAGGCTCGACGACCTCGAAGCGCTCACCGCGACCGGCCTGGTGGTACTGGAAGTTCAGGTGATCGGCAATCAGCATCAAATCGCCGGGCGCCCAGTCCGCGCGCAGACCGCCCGCGGCGTTGGTGAGCACGAGGTTCGGCACGCCCAGTTCCTTGAAGAACTCGACGAGTGTGAGCGCCTCGGTCAATCCGTGCCCCTCGTAAAGGTGAAAGCGGCCGCGCGCGACCATCACGCCCGGGCCGTCCTCGCCCAGTCGGCCCCAGCTCAGCACGCCGGCGTGGCCGGCGACGGTCGCGGTGGGAAAGTTCGGCAGCTCGGTGTAGGGCATGCTGCCGCCGCCGACGAGGTCCTCCAGCGCGCGGATACCCGAGCCCAGCACCACGGCCACGGAAACGGGCACGGGCATGGTGGCGCGCAGGCGGTCCAGAATGGGGGCGGTGGTGGTGCTCATGGGCTTCTCCGTGTCAGCGGTGGGGATCGTGGGTGGATTGGGGAGCGGCCGGCTCGCGCGCCGGGTGTCGACTATGGTAACGGCTGCCGCCCAATTGCAGCAACTGGTGTTCCAGCGTGCGCATCACGCGCCGATGCCACTTGTGTTCGCGCGAGAGCGGATCGACCAGCACCGTGACGGCGCCCAAGCGGTTGCCGCCCAGCACGTCCGTGAACAGCTGGTCGCCCACGATCGCCACCTGATCGGCTTGCAAGCCCATCTCGGCGAGCGCGTGCCGAAAGAAGCGCCGGCTCGGCTTCTTGGCCCGCGCCACGAAGCGCATCTCCAGGTGGCGCGCGGCGACGTCGACGCGCTGATGCGAGAAGTTGTTCGAGACGATGTAGATCTCGAACTCCGTGCGAATCTGCGTGATGAAGGCGCTGATCTTCTCTTCCGCGTGCGGCGCGAGCGCGTGGACGAGCGTGTCGTCCAGGTCGAAGATGAAGCCCTTGATGCCCTGCGCGCGCAGCCAATCCAGGTCGATGTCGAGCACCGAGGCCACCCGCATGGTCGGCTTCAGCAGCTCGCCATAGTGGCGCGCCGCCGCCGGATGACGCCGCATGAGCCACCTCCTTCCTGCACCGAGTGTACTAAAACGCGCGGGCACGCGTAAAGCGGGAAGCGAGAACGGCCTAGCGCGCGGGCAAAGCGATCAAGGCCAGATCGGTGCCGGTGCCGCGCGGGGCCGTCACGACCAGCTGCGGCTGCACCGGGTTCCAGTGCGGGGTGGCGAGCGTCGCGTCGGTGCTGAGGCGCTGGGCCTGCGTGCCGGTGGCGTTCGCCACGTAAAGGCCGTCGGCGGCCATGTAGGCGATCGAGTTGCCCGTGGGCGAGAAGGAAGGATCGAGCGGGTTCGTGCCGATCACGTGCAGCGTCGTGATCGTCCCGCCCGCGAGCGATACCCACGCGAGCGTCGAGCCACCGGTGGATTGCTCGGCGAAGAGCACCACGTCGCCCTTGGGCGAGACGCTGGGGCCCTCGATGCCGCTGGCCTTCGCGATCTGAACGGGGCGCGAGCCCGGT
>DATNPP010000591.1:0-1593 GCA_036703175.1 Oscillatoriaceae cyanobacterium | reverse complement strand
CACCAAGATTTTGGTGCTGGGCGACCCCTTCCAGCTGCCGCCGGTGCAGGGCGCGGGGTTCTTCACCTCCGCCGAGCCCGACATCATGCTGACCGAAATCCACCGCCAGGCGCGGGACAACCCGATCATCCGCATGTCGGTCGACATCCGCGAGGGCGAGTATCTCGAGAACGGCCGCTACGGCGAATCGAAGGTCATTTCGCGGGGCGAGGTGGACAGCGCCGAGGTGCAGGAGGCCGACCAGGTGCTGGTCGGGCGCAACAGGACGCGGGTCGACTACAACGACCGGCTGCGCGAGCTGAAAGGCCTGCCGCGGCACGAGCCGGTGGTCGGCGACCGGCTGGTCTGCCTCAGGAACAATCCGGTCAAGAAACTCCTCAACGGGCAGATCTGGACGGTGGCGGAAGTGAAGAAGCGGCCCGGAAAGCGCTATTCCATGGTGCTCGCGGCGGACGATCCCTCAATCAAGTCACAGGCCAAGGTGGTGGTGCACGAGGCGTTCTTTTCGGGCGAGGAGGATACGCTCTCCTGGCCCGAGCGGCGGCAGTTCGACGAGTTCACCTTCGGCTACTGCCTCACCGTGCACAAGGCGCAGGGCTCGCAGTGGGACAACGTCTATCTCTTCGACGAGAGCTTTGTGTTCCGCGAGGACCGGCGGCGCTGGCTCTATACCGGGGTGACGCGCGCGAGCGAAAAAATCACCGTGGTGAGGTAGCTTACTCGTATATTTCGATGCGATCGTCGATGAGACCAACCAGGCGTAGATTGGCGAGCCATGCGCTGATCTTAACGGGGCCGTGAAAGAGATCATCTCGAAAGTTCAAGATAAAGCGGCAATCGGGATAATGGGCGCCAATGCGCAAGTCTGAATTCTGGGACTTGTTGTCGAACGCCTGATTGCTCTGGAAGAGGTTCGGTGCGAGGCCCGCAACGCTTTGGGAGACGCAGACGTTCTTCTTGTCGGTGATTGCATTGGCCACGCTTTGGGCCAGCGCCGGGATATTGGTCGTATCCTTGTAGAGCGCCTGCCGAAGCACGAACACGTGCCCGTTTTGACCCGCGGCTTCCACCACAGGCCCGGTCGTCAAAACGACTGCGGCGGCAAGAGCGCCAATCTCCCATGAAATCATTTGTCCCTTACGTGCCCGTAGGGAAGCAACCAAGAAGATGCCGATCCACACCAAAAGCCACGGGATCGCATAGTAAAGGGTGAATGCCCCCATTTCCTTGTTCGCCGCAAGCAATTGAATGCCGAGGAGAGGGAGCGCCAGGGCGAAGAATAGAAGGTATGTCCACGAAAAGGCACCAAGCACGCAGAGCGTCACCAACGTCACGGCATACTGCCAGTTAGTCAGCACGCCGAGAATGCGATCGCGGAGGAAGGAAAAGGTCAATCGATCCCAGCCACTGCCTAGTAGGTCGAACGTGATCAGCGAGACGTGTGGAAAGAACGTGAGCTTGATGGCGAAGGCCGAGAGTGACGCCGCTATCCCGGCGGCTGTAAGCACCAAGCCGGGGACAAGTGTCTTCCCCCGGTCGGCACCATCTAGCCCGAGCCAACAAAGCACCGACACATTCAGTGCAAAATAGGCT
>DATNPP010000584.1:0-2421 GCA_036703175.1 Oscillatoriaceae cyanobacterium | reverse complement strand
CGCGCTCCACGCCAGCCAATCGTGCCCGGCCCAGGGGCTCGACGTGCCGTATACCGGCTTGTCATCGAGCGAAATGTCGGCGACGCTCGCGTACGGCACGGACTCGTCGTGGCCGTCCGCCTTGATCACGAGGGCTTGCTCGGTGACGGACATGGGCCCCGAGAGCTGTTGGCCGTCTTTGAGGGTCACGATTTCGCCGAAGGCGGGGGCGGCGAGTAATGGCAGCAGCACGAAGGCTGCGAGGAAGCGGCGCATGGGGGCTCCTAGTGGGGGCGCGTCACGACGTACGCGGCGGCGGCGATCGCCAGCAGATTGACGCCCAGCGCGGCCCACGAGAGCCACTCCGAGTTCTGCTGCGTCATCACGATCGGCTCGTCCGTGAACGAGATCGCGCGCACGCTGTCGAGCGGAAAGGTCAGCTGGTTGTTCGGCCCCATGACCGTCAGCGTGCTCGCCTGAAATTTCACCTGGCCTCGGACGGCGCTGCCGTCCTTGAAGTAGACCGTGTCCGCCACGGCGGGCGCGGCGAGCGAGACGGTCAGGCAGACCGCGGCAACGGCGGCCGAGAGGGACTTCATGCGGGCTCCTTTCGATCTTATGTCACGACCATTCTGGCGCCTCGCCGCGCGGGCGTCATGGGCATCGATCACGCCCGGCTTTCCATTCGGGCGTCGGATCGAGTAGAATGGCCATATTGCAACCTTTGGAGGTCTTTATGTCCAAGCGCGTAGCGATCGCCATGAGCGGCGGCGTCGACAGCAGCGTCACGGCGCACCTGCTGACTCAGCAGGGCTACGAAGGCGTGGGCATCTCGATGGTGATCTGGCCCAATTCGCGCTGCTGCAACAACGAGGCCATGCGCGACGCCGGCGACGTCGCGCGCCAGGTGGGCGTTCCGTTCCACAAGTTCGACTTCGTGGAGACCTTCCGCAGAAAGGTCGTGGACAACTTCACCGAGTCCTACATGCAGGGCCTCACGCCCAATCCCTGCGCGATTTGCAACAGCGACTTCAAGTTCCTCGAGCTCTTCGAGCTGGCGCGCGAGAAGTTCGGCGTC
This sequence comes from Oscillatoriaceae cyanobacterium, assembly GCA_036703175.1. Lineage (GTDB taxonomy): Bacteria > Cyanobacteriota > Sericytochromatia > S15B-MN24 > JAQBPE01 > DATNPP01. Next base: position 1,364 of record DATNPP010000584.1, on the reverse strand, counting down.
GCCCACGTGGCGACGGGCCACTACGCCCGCGTGCGTCACAATCCGGAGACGGGCCGTTACGAGCTGTTGAAGGCCCTCGACGCGAACAAGGATCAGACCTACATGCTCTACGCGCTGTCGCAGGAGCAGCTCTCGCACTGCATCTTCCCGGTCGGCGAGCTGCACAAGAGCGAGGTGCGGGCGATCGCCCGCGAACTCGGCTTCACGGTGGCCGAGAAGCCCGAGAGCCAGGATCTGTGCTTCAGCGAGGATCCGCAGGGCTTCTTGCGCGATCAGCTCGGCGATCGCATTCGCCCGGGCGAGATCGTCGATCTCAACGGCCGCGTGCTGGGCCAGCACGAGGGCATCGTGAACTACACGGTCGGCCAGCGCCGCGGCTTGGGCATCGCGCATCCGGTGCCGCTCTATGTAATTCGCATCGACGTCGAGGGCAACCGCGTCGTGGTGGGCCCCAAGGAGGCGACGCTCGGGAGCATGGCGCTCGTCGAGAACCTGAACTGGGTCTCGATCGCGAAGCCGGACGGGCCTTTCGAGGCCGAGGTGAAGATCCGCTACAAGTCCCAGCCGGCGCGCGCGATTTGCGAACCGGTCGGCGATCGCCTGCTGATCCGCTTCTTCGAGCCGCAGCACGCCATCACGCCGGGCCAGGTGGCCTGCCTGTACGACGGCGATGTGCTGCTCGCGGGCGGCCTGATCGCCAAGGAAAGCGCCCGCAGCGTGGCCCCGGAGGCCGCGGCGAGCGCCTAATGCGCGGCGACCTCTGGACGCCGGACGAGCTCGCGATCGACACGCGCGAGGCCGCGAGGCGGCTTCTGGGCGCCTATCTGGTCCGCGAGCTGGACGGCGAGATGCTCGTTGGGCGCATCGTCGAGACCGAGGCCTATCTGGGCGCGGGCGATCCCGGCTCGCACGCGGCCCGCGGCGAAACGCCGCGCTGTCGGGCGATGTTCGGTCCGCCGGGGCGGGCGTACGTGTACCGGATTTACGGCGTGCACCACTGCTTCAACGTGGTGACCGAGCCGGAGGGCACCGGCGCGGCCGTGCTCGTGCGGGCGCTGGAGCCGATTCAGGGCGAGGCGGTAATGCGCGCGCGGCGGGGCAGCGAGGCGCTGACCAACGGCCCCGGGCGGATTTGCCAGGCGCTGGGCATCGATCGGGCGCTCGACGGCGTGGATTTGACGCGCCGCGGGCCTCTGTATTTGTTGCACGGCGAAGCGCCCCAAGAGGCGATCGCCACCACGACGCGCATCGGCCTCACCCAAGGCGCTGAGCTTCCGCTACGCTACATCCTTCCCGCCCACCCCTGGCTCTCCCGTCCCCGCTAAGGTTCCCCGCGCGCCCCGCGCGCGCCCCCTCCCCTCGGT
>DATNPP010000574.1:0-1500 GCA_036703175.1 Oscillatoriaceae cyanobacterium | reverse complement strand
GTCGTTCACGCCGGGCGCGTTGCCCGCCGTGATCGTGCCCTCGGCGCCAAAGGCCGGCTTGAGCTTCGCGAGCTTCTCGGCGCTCGTGTCGGGGCGAATGCTCTCGTCGCGCGACACCGTGACGGTCTCCTTGCCGGCCTTGACCTCGATGGGCATGACTTCTTTGGCGAACTTGCCCGCCTCGTAGGCCGCGTGCGCGAGCTGGTGGCTGCGCGCAGCCCACGCGTCTTGCGCCTCGCGCGTGATGCCGTACTCCTTGGCGACCGTCGAGCCGTGCACGCCCATGTGCACGTCGTTGAACGCGCACCAGAGGCCGTCGTGAACCATCGAGTCGATCAGCGTGCCGTCGCCCATGCGATAGCCGAAGCGCGCCTTCGCGAGCAAATAGGGCGCGTTGGACATCGACTCCATGCCGCCGGCCACGAAGACGTCGCCCTCGCCCGAGCGCTGGAACGTGTCCGCCATGGTCACGGCGCGCAAGCCCGAGGCGCAGACCTTGTTGATCGTGAGCGCCGAGGTGGTGACGGGCAAGCCGGCGCGGATCGCGGCCTGGCGGGCCGGAATCTGGCCCACGCCGGCCGTCAGCACCGTGCCCATCAGCACGTTGTCGACCTGCTCGGGCTGAATGCCGGCGCGCTGCACGGCTTCCTTGATCACCATGCTGCCGAGGTCGACGGCGGTGTAAGGCGCGAGGGCGCCGCCCAGCTTGCCGAAGGGCGTGCGCACCGCGCTGACGATGACGGTTCTGGCCATGGGAGTCTCCTATCTTCGTTGAATCGGATGTGTTTCGGAACGGGGCTCTTTGCGCGTGGCGAGCCACTCGCGCACGAGCTGATTGGTGCGGCCGCCCGCGAAGCAGGCGGCAAACGCGTCGCGCTCGCCGGCGAAGTCGCCGACGTGCACGAGGTCGATGGCGCGCTTGGTCTGAATGGCGACCTGCGGCTCCAGCGCCGTGAGGTCCGCCAGCCAGCGCTCGAGCAGCGGATCGAGGGGGCCGTCGGCCACGGCGTCGAGCAGGCCCCATTGCAGGGCCTCGTTCGCCAGGACCGGGCGGCACAGCAACATCATGTGCTTGGCTCGCGCGGGGCCGACGAGCGCGCGCAAGCGCTGCGTGCCGCCCCAGCCGGGCAACAGACCGAGCTTGGCGGCCTGGTATTGCAATCGAATGCCGGCGCGCGCGAGGCGAAAGTCGCAGGCGAGGGCGAGCTCGATGCCGCCGCCGTAGGCCGGACCGTTGAGCGCGGCGATCGTCGGCACCGGAAAGCGGGCGATCGCCTGCGCGACGTTCTGCCCGAACTCGGCGAAGTGGCGTGCGCGCTCGGCATCCAGCGCGGCGATCTCGTGGAGATCCGCGCCGGCCGAAAAGACGCGATCGCCGCTGCCCGTGAGCACCAGCGCGCGGATGCCCGTATCCTGGCTCAGCGCGTCGAGGGCGTCGGCCAGCGCTTGCAGCGTGTCGCGAGACAGGATCGCGAGGCCGTCGTCGCTCTCGAGCACCAA
>DATNPP010000572.1:0-1831 GCA_036703175.1 Oscillatoriaceae cyanobacterium | reverse complement strand
GCCTTTTCGACGGCCAGCGGCAACAACTCGACGCCTTCGAGCTTCGTGAGCGCCAGGTTCTCGCGAATCACGGCGATCGCCGGCGCCGCCTGCTCCACGAGCACCACCCGCGTCGCGCCGCGGCTCGCGGCTTCGAGTCCGATCGCGCCGCTGCCCGCGTACAGGTCCAGCCAGCTCGCCTCGGGCAGCCATGGCGCGAGCATGCTCATGAGCGCCGCACGGACCTTGGCGGCCGTGGGGCGTGTGGCTTCGCCTTCGAGCGTCTTCAACCGACGGCCTCGGGCGCTGCCGGAAATGATGGCTAACATGGGCCCGCCAGGGCAGTTCCGAGCCTGGCCACGGCGAGGAACGCGCCGATGTTCACGGCAGGGTCTGCTTGGAGCGCCGGCGCGTGCGGCGCGAGTCCTCGGGATGAACCTCGGGTATGACCGTCTCGACCGGCACCACGCGCTGATGCAGCGGCTTGGGCCCGCGCTCGTCGGACCAGCGGGGCGGATGCAGCGCGGCGGCGAGAATCTGCGAGAGCGCCCCGAGCAATTCGAGCTCGTCCGAGGTCCAGGTGCGCTCGGCGCCGACGACCGGCGCGAGCAGCATGCCCTGAGCACGCCCATGGTAGTTGAGCGGCACGATCCAGAGCGTGCCGCGCTCCCAGCGCTTGCGCCACGAAGGCGACAGATCGGTCAGACACACGGCGACGGGACGATCCTGCACGAGCAAGTCTTCCCACGGGCCGAGGCCGCTGGCCCGAATGGCCTCGGACCACTCCGGCGTGCCGGCGGGCCCGGTCACGGGCACGGGGCAGTGGCGCCGCAGCGGCACGAGATAGACCTCGCTCAGGCCCAACAGCGCCGCGAGATCGGCCATCATCTCGGTGGCGATTGCCCCGAGCGAGACGTCCGGGCGAAGCGCCCGGCTTGCGAGCGACAACAGCCGCAGCTTGCCCGCCACCGTCAGCGCTTGCGTGTCGATCGCATGCTGGGCGTGGCGCGCCTGCGTGAGTTGCTCCTGCTGTCCGCGCAGCGCCTTCCAGAGCGCCGAGATCTCGGCCGCGGCGAGCGGACCGCTGGGCGGCGGCAACGTGCCTTCGCGAGTGCGGCTCGCGAGCTTGACGAGCCGCTCGAGCGGCCGCGCGAGCACGTGCTCCAGCCCCATCACGACCGCGCCGACCAGGCATCCCAGTAGCACCGTCATCACCCACCAGGGCAACGGCACGATCAAATACGCCAGAAAACTGGCGCTCGCCGCGACGATGAAGCCGCTGCCGCCGAGCCAGAGGTAGGTGCGAAGAGTCGGAGCGCGATCCATTGAGGAGCCTCGAAGAAAATGGCTTTTCCATTCTATCAGATAAGCGTGCAAAGCGGCATGCGCACAGGCTCCCGTGACATTCTGTCGTGCGCGGCCTATAATGGAAGGGTCATCTCAACCGGGTTTTCCAAGTCCAGACGCCCGCACGGACCGCGGGCGTTTGCGTTGAAAGTGCTGCATGTCCGAATTTCGCGTCCAATCTCCTTACGAGCCCGGCGGCGATCAGCCGCGGGCGATCGCCCAGCTGGCCGAGGGCATCGAGCGCGGGCTCGACGCCCAGACGCTGCTGGGCGTGACGGGCAGCGGCAAGACCTACACGATCGCCAAGACCATCGAGCGCGTGCAGCGCCCGACGCTCGTGTTCGCCCACAACAAGACGCTCGCGGCCCAGCTCTGCAACGAGCTGCGCGAGGTCTTTCCGGAGAACGCCGTCGAGTACTTCATCAGCTACTACGACTACTACCAGCCGGAAGCCTACGTGGCCCGCACGGACACGTACATCGAGAAGTCCGCCAGCGTGAACGAC
>DATNPP010000562.1:0-3022 GCA_036703175.1 Oscillatoriaceae cyanobacterium | reverse complement strand
GCAGCAGGCCGGAGGACTGATCCGAGACGTTGTTGTTGTCCGTCAGCGTCCGCACGATCGGGTGCGTGCCGTCGGATTGGCCGTGGAAAGGCTTCCAGACGTGCCCGGCGTCCTCGTACTCCGACGAGATCATCTTGCCGTTGGCGTCCAGATGGACGCGGAACATGGTCTCGAGGTCGGTCAAACGGCCCCACAGCGCATTCTCCAGCGCAGGCTGGCCGCCGTCGCCGCTGTCCTCGTTCGAGTACACCGTCGTGTAGGCGATGTCCGTCGTGCCGTCCGCGTTCTTCGTGACGTTGCTGAGCAGGCCCAGCGGCGTGTCCGTGTGGTTGTTCTCCAGCGAGCCGTGGCGGCCGATCACGATCGGCGCGTACTTGGCGGCCCAGGCCTGCGTGTCGTCCGTATACTTCACGGCCGTCGCCTTGCCGGCGCTGACGTTGATGCCCTGGGCGCCCCCGGTGGATTTCTCCTTGGCGTAGCGCAGCGTGACGGTATGCTTGCCCGCGCCGAGATTGCCGAGCGAGAGCGGATAGTTGGTCTGGCGATCGCCGCCCCAGAGCACCACGTCCTGCTGGTACTTGCCGTCGACGTAGACGCTCATCACGGCGGATTCGGCGCCCTTCTTGCCCCAGTTGGTGCCCGGCCCGCTCGCCTTGAGATTGATCGTCGCGTCCCCGGCCTGCTTCATGTCGAGCCCGAAGCTCGCCGTCTGATTGGGATCCGTGATCTTGTAGCCGCCCAGCGGCACGACCGAGCGCGTCTGGCCCGCGTCGAGCGCCGTGTAGCGCGCGAGCTTGGGCACGGGCAGCTGTCGCGGAAAGTTGATGCCCATGTGCGCCGAGAAGAAGGCGTCGAGCTTGTCCGAGAGGTGCGGCATGACCGCGTCGAGGGCCTTGGAGCCGGCGATGTCGGCGCCCAATCGCGCGCCCTCGTGCACCACGTCGGCGCCCAGATGCTCGACGTCCTGGCCCACGTGCTTGACGTGGTTCCAGGCGGAGCTGAAGAAGCTACCGATTCCGGACATGGCGCGAGACCCTTCTCAAGACTGACAACGATTTGTTATGGGACGAACGGCACGCGGGCTTGCGTCCGGATGTGGATTTCATACCCGCAACCCCTGCTGGCCTAACCCGCGCAAGCGAGTGCGGAGGCCGGTTTGCGGCCGACATCGTGGCTTTCGAGGTCTTTTCGGGCGGGCGCGGGCGCACGCACGACGGCAAGCAAGCGTGGCAACAACGCTGCAATCAACCCTTTAACTCGTAACAATTGACAAGGCGATGCCACGCACCTACGATCGGCAGGTAGGCTGTTTCAGAAAGCGAGGATGCCATTGGGGTTGCGCGCCAGCGGGTACCGCTCTGCCCGGCAGTTCGCCATCGCGGCGGCCGCCGCGCTGACCGGGGCCGTGTGCCTGGGTGCGACGGCCCCTTCGATGGATCTGCCGCTCAAGCCGGGCGCCGTGGTCGGGGGCCTGCGTCCTTACGTGGTGCACCGCGGCGACTCGACCAGCGCGATCGCGTTTTGGTACCGCGTGAACCCCGTGCGCGTGCTGCCGCAAAAGCCCGCCAGGCGCGGCCTGTATGCCGGCGAGCGGCTCACGGTCGACACGCGGCGCATCGATCCGCGCTTTCGGCCGGACATGGCCGGCGTGGTGGTCAACATTCCCGAGGCCGAGGTCTACCTGGTCGATCCACACGGGCGGCTGACGCACACCTATCCGGTCGCCGTGTCGGTCGGCGACAAGCAGGATCCGCTGGGCGACACGCACGTGGTCTGCAAGGTCAAAGACCCGGCCTGGGTCGTGCCCGCGTCGATCCAAGCCGAGGAGCGCAAGGCCGGCGAGCCGATCAAGACCGTCGTCTCGCCCGGTCCTGACGATCCGCTCGGGCCGCGTTACATGGGGTTCTGGGACGGCACCTTCGGCCTGCACGGCACGAACGAGCCTTATTCGATCAAGCACTACGTGTCGCACGGCTGCGTGCGCTTTTTGCCGCACGACATCAAGGACCTGTACGGCCGCGTGGAGGTCGGCACGCCCGTGCACGTGGTCTACCAGCCGGTGCTGCTCGCGGCGGACGCGCACCACGTCTGGCTGTCCGTGTATCCGGACATCTACAAGCTGGATTATCCCTTCGAAGCGGCCGTGCGGTACCTGGCCGAACGGGCCGGCGTGAGCAGCCGCCTCAACTGGCAAACCGTGAAGAAGGCGATCGCCCAGCACAACGGCATCGTCGTGGACGCCTCGTGGCCGCATGAGCGGCCGCATCCCGTCAAAACCGTCCCCGTGCAGGTCCCGTCGAGCCGGCCGGTGACGCCCGCGCCGAGCCCGTCGACGGCGTCGTCCGCGGCGGAACCGTCCGCAGCGACGCCCAGCCCCTCGCCCGACGCGAGCGGCACCCCCGAGCCGACGGCGCCCAGCCTCGCGCCGTCCGCCTCGCCACGGAGCTGATCGCCATGCTGCCGCGCTCCAGAACGTTCCGGATCGCCGCGCTGGCCGCGCTCGTGCTCACGCTGGGCGCGGGCGTCGCGCGTGCCGAGACCGAGCTCGATCTGCTGCCCGGGTCGGTCTCGGGGCAGATCGTGCCGTATCGCGTGCATCGCTACGACAGGCTCGCGGACATCGCGCTGCGCTACCGCGTGAACCCGGTGCGCGTGGAGTACGCCGGGCGCCTCTACTGGGGCAAGCTGGTGCACGTGGACAGCCGCGCGATCGTGCCGACTTTTCCGAGCTCGCTTTCTGGCATCGTGCTGAACCTGCCCGAGGCCGAGGTCTACTACGTGCTGCACGGCCATCTGATTCATCGCTACCCGGTCGCGGTGGCGCGCGAGGACAAGCCCGTGCCGCTCGGCGACACGCAGGTCGTCTCGATGGACGTGAACCCGACCTGGGTGGTGCCGGAGTCGATTCAGGCCGAGATGGCGAAGGCGGGACAGCACGTGATCACCGAGATACCGCCGGGCCCCGACGATCCGCTTGGCCCGCGCTTCATCGGCTTCTGGAACGGGCGCTTCGGCTTTCACG
>DATNPP010000557.1:0-2712 GCA_036703175.1 Oscillatoriaceae cyanobacterium | reverse complement strand
GGCGCTCCGAGGACGACACGCGCGCCGTGCTCCAGCGGCTCGCGCGGGAGGACCCGCGCATCCGCGTCGTCGACAACCCGCAGCGCACGACGGCGGCCGGGCTCAACGCGGCCCTCGCGCACGCGCGCGGGCGCTACGTCGCGCGCATGGACGCCGACGACTTCGCGCTGAGCGATCGCCTCGCGCGCCAGCGCGCGTACCTCGACGCGCATCCGGACGTCGGATTGGTGGCCTGCCGCGTCGAACACCGCGCGCCGGAGGGGCAATCCGCCGAAGGGTACGCCTGGCACGTGGACTGGCTAAATGGCGTGCTCGACGCGGGGGCGATCGCCCTCAATCGCTTCGTGGAGTCGCCTTTCGCGCATCCGTCCGTGATGTTCCGCGCCGAGCTCGTCGAACAGCATGGCGGCTACCGCGACGGCCCCTTTCCCGAGGACTACGAGCTCTGGCTGCGCTGGCTCGAAGCCGGCGTGCGCATGCACAAGCTGAATGAAACGCTGCTCGTCTGGAACGACCTGCCCGGGCGATTGTCGCGCACGCATGCGAACTACGCGATCGACGCCTTCTACGCCCTGAAAGCCGAGTACCTGGCGCGCTGGCTCACACGGCACAATCCGCGCCATCCCGAGGTCGTCATCTGGGGCGCGGGCAAGACCTCGCGCCGTCGCGCCGCGTTGCTCGAGGCACAGGGCATCGTCGTCACGGCCTACGTCGACGTGGCCCCTTACAAGCGCGGACGCCAGTGCCGAGGACGGCCGATCTGGATCTACGACGAACTCACGGAGCCCGCACAGGGCTTCGTCGTCTCCTACGTCGGCAAGCGCGGCGCGGGCGAGTTCGTGCGCGGGCATCTGCTCGCGCACGGCTTCGTCGAGGGCCGGGACTTCATTCTGGCCGCGTGAGCCCGCCGCGCGTGCCCCACATCGCCGCGGCGAGCGCCAGCACGAGCGCGATGCCCGTCAGCCCACCGATCGGGTAGCCGCCGCCGGTCAGCAAATTGAAGTTCGCGGGATAGACGATGGCCTTGCTGCGATCGGCGAGCAAAAAGAGAAACACCCACGCGCTGTGCAGCCCGGCGGAGGTCCAGATGGTGCGGGTTTCGAGCGCCAACCAGCCGAGCAGTACGCCCGCCAGCAACAGCCCCGTGAACGGCAAAACCACCGTGCCGAAGGCCACGTCGAAGCGCAGAAAGTGCACCGTCGTGAAGAGCAAGGCGCTCAAGCCGACGGCCCAGGGGGCCGAATGGCCGCGCCGCAGCGTGCGCAGCACGTAGCCGCGAAAGAGAAATTCCTCGGAGAACGAAAAGCCCAACGCCATCACGGCCGCGAGCGCGACGGCCGAAGCGTCGATATGCGACGCGGCCTGGGCGTCGAAGCTCACCCAGCCCAGCGCCAACTCGAGCGCGAACAGCAGCCCCAACGAGCCGAGGCCCCACAGCGCGCCCGTGATAACGGCGCGGCCCATGCGGCGCGGCGCGATGCCGAGCCCGCGCAGCGGCTCGCCTTCCCATCTTCGCCACGCGAGCAGCGCGCCGCCCATCAAAATGAGGTAGCTGCCAACCACGTAGAGATTGTACGGCCACGGATACCGCGCCGGCGTGGTGAGGATGTCGAGGCCCGGGCGAAAGAGCGCGAAGAGGCTGGCGCCCCAAAGCGCGGAGGCCAGCACGCAGCCGCCCATGTAGCAGGCCACGCGGGCGATCGCCGGCATCGTGGGTTCGCGAGGCGCCGTCGGCGGCGCAGAAAGCGCGTCCATGGCTCGATTCTAGCGTTCGCACGGTCGTCTGGCAACCGCCGGCATGGGCGAAGGTGCGCGTGCTTCGTCGCGAATGACAAAAACTTTCGACCGGAACCTCCCTTGGAGGCGAGCATACAGGCGCCTATGCTCAAAATGGCGCTCACGAGCGGAAGGAGGACCCCATGGCCACACTGCAAATTCGCAAAAAGGGCGAACGCACGTCGTCGGCTCAGCCCCTGCTCCCGGTCGCTCTGGTGCTTCTGGCGGGCGTCGGCACGACGGTCTACTGCCAAAGCGGCACCGAGTCCCCCGATCAACTGGCCCACCAGGTGCGGCCGATGATCAAAAGCGCCGCCAACCAGTTGCTCGCCTTTTCGCTCGAGTTTCAGACCTTCCACGTCGCCGGCCGCGCCTGGAAGGTGGTGCTCAGCCCATTCCCGGTGCGCTTTCCCGCCTCGGAAATGGTGCCCGAGGGGCGCGACGGCCGCTGGCAGATCGAGGCCAACCGCGTGCAGGGCGTGCCCCAGCTCAGTTTGCATGCGCACGCCTTCGACCGGCTCTACGTGAGCCTCGGCCAGGGCCGCTACGCCGCGTTGCGCTGGCGCGACGTTCCGAATCAATGAGGCCCCCGTTGATAGCCCGTAAGGAGGTAGCCATGCCTATCGTCGCCCTCGAAACCCTCGACAGCCACGAACTGATGCCCGACCACGTCGACCCCACGCGCTTTACCGTCGTCGGCGCCTCGGACTTCGTGCTCGGCAACGTCACGCAGCTGCTGGTGGACCCCGACCGCGGCGAGGTCGTCTACTTCGTGGTCAACACGCGCCTCTCCAGCTACCGCGACGGCCGCGGCGAAGAGCGCCTGCTGCCGGTGGCCTGGACGACGCTGCTGCCGATGCGGCGCCAGGTCCGCGTGCCGCGCATCTCGCGCTACAGCTTCCGAATGTTGCCCCTCTTCGATCCGCAAGCCATTCC
>DATNPP010000551.1:0-5961 GCA_036703175.1 Oscillatoriaceae cyanobacterium | reverse complement strand
TCTTGGCCTCCTCGAGCGAGATCTCTTCCTTGGGGTCGGTGACCTCCTCGACGATCATCTTGTGCGCCCAGACCTTCCAGGTGCCGCTCTCGACGTCGAGGTCGACCTCGACGTTCTGCGGCGCGCTGGGGTCCTTCTTGTAGGCGGACAACAAAGCCGCCTCGAGCGCGTCTTTGAGAACCGCCTCGGAGACGCCACGCTCGCGCGCGAGCGCCGCGAACGCTTCTTTGATATTGCTCGACACTGCTTGATCCCCCTTACTTGGCCGGCACGCTCGACTCGAGCGCCAGCCGAATTTGCTTCACGTTGTCGCGGGCGATCGCCTGCGGTTGTCCCACCGCGTCGGTGATCGTCACCGTCTCGGCGGTGACGGGCCCCAATCGCCCGTAACGCACCTGCTGGCCCTCCACGGGCTCGCGCAGCGTCAGCTTCGCGAGGTGGCCCTGGAAGATGTGGTACTCCCGCTCGGACTTGAGCACGCGCTCGGCGCCGGGCGAGGAGACCTCCAGGTGGTAGGGGTTCTTGATCACGTCGCGGCTTTCGAGTGCCTCGCCGACCGCGTCGCTCGTGCGCTGGCAATCCTCCAGGCTCACGCCTTCCGGCCGGTAGAGAAACAGCCGCACGAACCAGCGCGGCCCTTCCTTGGCGTACTCGACGTCCACCAGCTTCAGCCCCTGGCTCTCGACCACCGGCTCAGCGAGCGCGAAGACGTCTTCACGAACACCCAACGCAATGCACCCCTTCCATTGAAAAGAGTGGGCCAGGCCCACTCTCACGAGATCGCGTCCTTCCAGGATCCGGCCCCGAGGTGCCGGCTGGTCGAGCGTATGAAGTTACCAGGTTGTCCTGGAGACTACATCATCGTCCATGCCTCACGAGCGGCGTCGCCGCTCGTTGTCCTGGAAATCCCGGAGGGCGATCGCCAGCCGATCGGTCCTCCGAGCGAACGCGCGTGAGTTCACACATTATAACATGGTCGCCACGGCGCGCAACCGCGGAGCTAAAGCCCCTTACGAGTACACCTCGGGCTTGAGCACGCCCACGAACGGCAGGTTGCGGAAGCGCTGATCGTAGTCCAGGCCATAGCCGACCACGAACTTGTCCGGAATCGTGAAGCCCGCGTATTTGACCGGCACCTCGACCAGACGGCGCTCGGGCTTGTCGAGCAGCGTGCAGATCTCGAGGCTGGCCGGCCGGCGCTCATGCAGCATGCGCACCAGGTAGCTGAGCGTCAGGCCGCTGTCGATGATGTCTTCGAGAATGATCACGTGGCGGCCGGTGATGCTCTCGTCCAGGTCCTTGAGAATGCGCACCACGCCCGAGGAGCGCGTGGAGCTGCCGTAGCTCGAGATCGACATGAAGTCGATGTCCACCGGCAACTCGATCGCGCGCATCATGTCGCCGAAGAACACCGCCACGCCGCGCAGCACGCCGATGAGCAGCACGTTGGGCGTCTCGCGGTAGTCCGCCGTGATCTGGGCGCCGAGTTCTTTGACCCGCTCGGCGATCTGCGCCTCGGAGAAGAGTACCTGTTCGATTTTGTCTCGCATGGAAGTCCTTTTATGGTCAACGTCGAAGTGGTGGACCGCATGATTGTGCCTGGAATCGGGCATTTCGGCAACGTGACTTCGAAAGTAAGCGAACGTTATGCAAAAGCGGGCTCGGGAATAATGCATCCAGTTTTCCATCGTTAGGCGTCGCCCACGGCCGTGCAGGCCGCAAGGCCAGGAGGTAGTCCATGTCCATGATTCGTTACGGCCGCAACGCGGCGCTGCTTCTGCCCATGCTCGCGCTCGTCGGCTGCAGCGCGGACGCATTCAATCAGCTCAATCAGACCTTCCAGCAGACCAAGTCGCTCTCGGAAGTGGCTCAGAACAGCGCGCTGCCGGCCGCGGCGATGGCGACGAACATCACGGTCGTCGAGCTGGTCAAGGCGATCTCGCAAGACACCAACTCGAAGGTTCAAAAAGGCGCGATCGGCGGCGTGATCGCGGGCGGCGGCGGCAACGTCATCGCGGCGGGCGGCGGCAATTACCGTCTGCCGGGCTTCGCCGTGCAGGACGCCAGCTCGGACGCGCCGACGTCGGACTACAACCTCGACGATTCGACCCACACCGGCACGCTCAAGACCACGCAGAACGGCAAGACGATCGTCGACGTCACCTTCGGCTACACCCGCAACACCGCGCCCGGCGAGGTGCACTACGCCCTCACGGACCTCAAGGGCACCGCGAGCGGCTTCAACATCACCGCCAACGGCCACTACGACATGACCAACGTCACCGAGTCCGGCGGACAGACGACCGGCACCGTGGACTGCGGCGTGTCCGGCTCGCTGAGCACCAAGACGGACAACCTCACGCTGCAAGAGCTCAGCTTCCACTGCCAGACGCCCCTGCCGGACAACGTGGCGAACCTCGGCACGCTGAAGCTGACGGACAACGGCAACGTCATCAGCGCCTCGGCCAGCATCGTGAACCGCACGGTCACCGCGACGGCGAGCCTGACGGACAAGAAGGGCAACGTCAGCGACCTGACCCTCGATCAAAACGGCTTCAAGGTCGCCACCGGCACGGCGGACGCGTCCGGCACGGCCAAGTAGAAAGGATTCCCGTTTCATGAAACTGCGCCTCGCGCTGCCTCTGGCCGCCACGATCGCCCTGGCGGCCCCCGCGGCCGCGTTCGCCTCGAACGTCTACGACGCCCGCACGCTCGGCATGGGCGGCAACAGCGTCGGTTACGCCGGCAACGCCTCGTTGGCCTACTGGAATCCTGCCGCCGCGGCAATGGATCAGCACTTCGGCGTGTATCTGCCGACGTTCGCCTTCAGCCTCTCCAACAATCTGCTCGGCGTCGGCGACGCCACCTCGCTCGTGAGCAGCCTGCGCAGCATCGGCCAGAGCTCGTCTTCGAGCGGCGGCTCGAACTTCAGCAGCGTGCTCAAGAACCTCGAAGGCGGCCAGGGGCTCGGCCTCGAAGCCGAAGCGATGGTCGAGCCGATCGGCTACTCCGTCGGCAAGGTCGGCCCCGGCAACGTGGCCGTGCGCCTCGACATGCACAGCCTGGCTTTCGCGCGCGCGACGCTCACCGAGACGACCGCGAGCGGCAAGGCGGCGAGCGGCAACACCTCGCTTTCCTCGAACCTGAACGGATTGTTCTTTCAGGGCGGCCTGACGCAGATCACGAACACCGTGCAGAAGATCACGACGGACGCCAGCAACTCGAGCAATCAGAGCGCGCTGTCGGCCGACGTGAACACGCTCAAGAGCCAGCTCGGCCAGTACATGAGCAGCTTCATCAAGCAGAACAGCGCCGACGACACGGTGAAGAAGTTCAATCTCGACGGCGGCGTGGGCGCGGACGGCGCGCTGGCCGCGACGTACGCGCAACCGATTCCGCTCAAGATCGCGGCGCTGCCCGAGTCCGAGCTGACGGTCGGCGCCACCGGCAAGATTTTCCTCGCGCCGCAGCTCACGGGGATCATGGCGCCAGTGGCGGTGCCCGGCGCGAGCAACAACGCGTCGCTCACGATGCTCGGCAGCGGCGTCGGCGCCGACGTGGCGCTCAACATCGACAAGCAGGCCACGGACCTCTCGAACGCGATCGCCGCCTTCCAGCAGGATCAAAACCTGGCCACCACGGCGGACCTCGCGGCCAAGACGGCGGCCTTCATGAACGACGGCCTCGCGAACTCGACGATCGCCTTCAGCAACACGGTGCCGAACAGCAACGTGGGCGTGGGCATGGACTTCGGCGCGGCCTTCCGGCTGAACCACCAGTGGACCTTCGGCGCCGCGCTCAATAACCCGGTGTTGCTGTGGGGCGCCACGAAGACGACCTACACCTACGACTTCTCGGGCAGCGCGATCGCGGTGCACAGCAAGTCCGAATCCACCAACAACTGGGAGGAGGAGCCGATGGTCGCGCGCCTCGGCGCGTCGTACCAGCCGGACTTCGCGAGCCCGCTCGCGAAGGGCCTGCTGCTCCAGGCGGGCCTCGACGCCCCGATCGTCGGCGGCTTCGGCCCTTCGGTGAGCCTCGGCGCGGAGAAGCTCTTCGGGCCCGTGGCTTTGCGCCTCGGCACGGAGCAGGGTGGCCTCACGCCGCTCTACACCGCCGGCCTCGGCCTGCAAACGTCCGCGTTCCAGCTCAATCTGGGCGGCGGCGTGGACAACCCCGCGGATCTCAAGAGCGCCGCGCTTGCCCTGTCCCTCGGCGCGGGCTTCTAGGCCGCGCCGGACCTGCGTGAGCAAGCGTCTCGCGCGCTAGAAAGGTCCCCCTACGTTCTGGCGTAAACCCGCCCCTTCTCTTCCCGCGGCCGATCCCGACGGCGAGCACCGTGACGTCACGGTGCTCTTCGCGGACATCGAGGGCTTCACGGCCATGGCCGAGCGCTTGCCGCCGAAGGCCGTGGTCGCGCTGCTGAACGAGTACTTCGAGGCCATGACCCGTGTGGTCATGGCCTTCGGTGGTGCGCTGGACAAGTACATCGGCGACGCGATGCTGGTGGTCTGGGAGGGCGAGCCGGCTCACGGCGCGGCCCAGGCGGCCCAGGCGGCGCTCGCGATGCATCACGAGCTCAGCGCGCTGCAGCAGAAATGGCTGCTCGAGGGTAAACTGCCCCTGAAGAACCGCATCGGCATCAGCTCGGGGCGGGTGGTCGTCGGCCAAATAGGCGCCTCGATTCGCCAGGAGCGCACCGTGATCGGCGACGCGGTCAATACCGCCGCGCGGCTCGAGGCGCTGAACAAGGAATACTTCACGGACGTGATTCTCAGCCAGTCGACTTACGATTTGATCGCGCGACAGGCCGTGGTGCGGCCGCTGGGAATCGTCACGCTCAAGGGCCGCCTCGAGCCGTTGGGCATCTACGCGTTGATCGCCTGGAAGGAGTCTTCGGATGACCGCTAGCGCCGGCAGCCAATTGGTCGGCTTTCTGGCCGACATCAGCTTCGTCGGCGCGGTCTTCGGATTGCTGCTCTACGGCTGTTGGATGTGGCTCGGGCGCGAGACGCTCGTGGGCCTGGGACGGTTGAGCCTGGTCATCGCCTTCGGCGCGGGCGTCATGCGCTTCGCGCTGGGCCACACGGCCGGCTTTCCCTTCCTGGATCTCTATCTCTTCGTGCTGATCGGCCTCTTTCTGCTGCTGGAGTTCCTCTTCCAGATGTCCGTGCTGGGGCTGTTGGTCAGCGCCGTCGCGAGCGTGCTCGCGAGCTTGCGCTACTGGCCGCTGCCGCCGATGCACCGCGTGCTGGCGCCCAACGCGGCGATCGCCTACTGGTGGGTATTGCGCGATCTGGCCGTCACGACCGGCGCGGCCGTGATGACGCTCGGCATCGGCAGCGCGCTGCTGCTGTACCTGCACCGCGATCGCCGCCCGAGCACGCAGGTGCACCCGAACGATCTGCGCGACGTCGCGTCGCTGCTCGCGAAAGGCGCGGTGCCGCTCTTCGCCTTCGGCGCCTTTTGCGCGGGCGCCGCACTCTCCCTGGCGCCCGGCGTGCTCGCGATCTGGGGCTTCGCGTGTTTGGTCGTGCTCACGCTCGTGGCGCTGGCCTGGCTCGCGTTCGCGGGGCAGCGCCGCTATTCGGGCGGGCGCGTGCTGCTGCTCACGGTGCTCAACGTGCTCGCGATCGTGGCCTACGCCTCGAGCGGCGTGCTGGCGGGCTTGACCCCGGGCGGTCGCATTCCCTAAGATCGGCTGGAGGTTGCCCCCTTGGCAGAAACGACGCTCAGCTGGCCGGGTAGGCTGCTCGCCTGGCGGCGAGGGCCGCGCTCGAAGCTGCGCGAGTACCTCGAAACCTTCGTCGTCGCGCTGGTGGTCGCCTTCTTCATTCGCGCGACGGTCGCCGAGGCGCGCTACATTCCTTCCGAGTCGATGCTGCCGACGTTGCGAATCGGCGATCGCCTGATCGTCGAGAAGGTCGGCTACCACTTCCACGCGCCGCGGCGCGGCGACAT
>DATNPP010000517.1:0-4905 GCA_036703175.1 Oscillatoriaceae cyanobacterium | reverse complement strand
GATCGCCTCGGGCTCGAAGAGCCTGCGCGGCTGATCGGGATTGGGCTCCAGCAGATGGAGCGGCAACTTGCGGCGCTCGCCGGCGGTGGCGCCGAGCTTGGCCTGCGTGATGCTGAGCAGTTGATCCCAGGTGCCCGTCTCAGGCATATTGCGCCTCCGCCATGCCGAGCGACTGCACGGCCGCCTCGTGGACCGCGCGCGCGCTGATCTGGCGCTCGCCGTGGCTGTAGGCGATCGGCAGCGCGTTCCAGCACAGCTGATTGATGCGGCGCGGCAATCCGCCCGAGAGGCGATGGATCAGCGCGTAGGCCTCGTCCGTGAAAAGCGGCGCCTCGCGGCCGGCCACGGCGGTGCGGTGGTCGATCAGATGGCGCGTCTCGGCTTCAGACAGCGGCGCGAGCGTCGAGCGAATCGCCACACGGCTCTCGAGCGCCTTGTTGTGCCCCAAACGCGCCAGCATCTCGGGCTGGCCGACCAGAATGCTCGTGATGAGCTTGCGGCCCGCGTCGAAGTTGGAGAGCTCGCGCAGCAGCTCGAGGTGGTTGCTGCCGACGTTCTTGCCGAGGTTCTGGCTCTCGTCGATGATCAGCACGACCGAGCGCTCCTGGCTCGCCTGCGTGATGAGATAGGTGAGCAGATCGCTCATCTGCTTGCCCTTGCCGCGGCGCAACGGCAGCCCCAGCTCGAGCGCGATCTTCTGCAGCAGCGCGCTCTCGGTCGGATACGAGGCAGGGTTCTGAATGTGCACGACGTCGAGCGCGGCGTTGGCGCGCAGCAGCGTGTTCAGATGCGAGAGCACCAGGCTCTTGCCGCTGCCGAACGGCCCCACGACGAGGCCCACCGGCTGGTGCTCGGCGATGCAATAGAGCGTCTTGGCCAGACACGCGCGATGCTGGTCGGAGAGGTAGAACATGCGCACGTCGACCGCGTCGATGAAGGGCGACTCGTTCAGGCCGAAGAAACTCAGCACGGGGGACTCCTTTTCAGTCTTTTGGATGACAGAATACGGCAATCCGCGCGCGCCGGCTGTGATCGGGATCAGCCGCGCAACAAAAAGGCCCCCGCCGAAGCGGGAGCCTTTTGAAGGGTCGGATTACTTGGCGCTCTCGTCGCTGATGAGATCCAGGTCGAAGACCACCGGCACCGGCGTGCTGTGGTAGCCCACCGTTCCGGACTGCGGGAGCGTGCCGATCGCGATGACATCCGGGCTGGCCGTCACCGAGGTCAGCTTGATCACGTGGTTCTGCGCGTCGTCGGGCATCTTGGCGTAGAAGTACGCGTCGTACCCCGACGGCGCCCAGGTGTCGCCGAAGCCGGCGAGCTGGCCGTAGCTGTAGATCTTGGCCGTGTGGCCGCTGTCGCCGTCCACGGTGTACTTGACCGTCAGCGTGCCCGACGTGAAGTTGGTCGCGCCCGAGAGCTTGAGCTCCACGCGCGGGCTCCACTTGGGAATCAGGATCTCATGCACGTGGTTGGTGCTGGCGCTGACGGTGAACGGCGCCGAGAGCGCGCTCGCGTAGCCGCCCTTGCTGGCCTGGATGGCCTCCTGGGTGCCCGCGCCGACGTTCAAGAAGGCCGAGCCGTCCGCGTCGCTGGTCGTGTTGACGTACGCACCCGCCGTGCCGCTGTACCAGGTGACGGTCGCCCCGCCGACCGCGGCCGTGTTCAGGCCCGAGTCCGGATCGGACTGGTAGGAGACGGCCGCCTTGAGGTTGATGGCGCCCGACGTGTCGCAGTTCGGATGCGGATCGGTCGTGTAGGCGTTGACGTCGTTGATGAGCGACATGTCCTTCTTGCCCGACGCGGGATCGATCGAGGGATCGCGGCCGGACGCCACGATGTTGTCGTAGAGGGCGACCTCGCCGACGATCTGGTTGATCTGGGTCATGCCGCAGTTGGCGTGCCACTGGCCCAGGCAGGTGAAGAACTCGCCCCAGATGTGGTTGAAGTTCGAGACCGTCGAGCCGGCCGTGTAAAGGCCGCGATTGTCCTTGGCCATCGGCACCTGCACGTCGCTCCAGAAGGGCACGTAGGTCTTGATCGGGTACTTGTTGGCGTCCGCTTGCGGGCGCGCCGGATAGCTGTTCACGACCGGATCGGCCGTGTTGGTGGTGCTCATGAGCGGCACCGGCGTGGGCGTGGGAGCCGGCGTCGGCGTGGGCGCCGGGGTCGCCGTCGGCGTGGCCGTCGGGCTCGACGTTCCGCCCGAGCCGCCGGCGCCACCGCCACCCGCGTCGTTGCCCGCGGCCATCATCTGCACGCTGTACTGCGGCGCCAGGTTCGCCGGGCGCGTCATGCCGGGGCCGTCTTCTTCGAGGCCCCAGCTGCCGGCCTGGACGTTCTTGGAGTCCGTGACCGTGCTCGCCGTCTGCGGGCCCTTGACGGTCATGGTCATGAGCCAGTTGCCCTTGGCGTCTTGCGTGAGGCTGTACTTCGAGGGCGTGAAGTCCGGATCGTTCTTCTTCATGGCGTCGACGAAGCGCGGATCGGCCGGCGTCGTGACGGTGATCGACTGGCCGGGCTCGAGCGTCGCGCCGCCGAGATCGACGGCGAAGGCGATGCCCGGCACCTGCAGCTTGTTGACCGGCATCGTCGAGGTGTCGGCCGCCGCGATGCGGATCGTCGCGTTCTGGCTGAGCGCCCCCGGCGGAACGACGGCCGTGAGCGTGCCGTTCGTGTAGCTGCCGCCCTGCGCGGCCGTAATCTGCATGGACTTGGCCTGCGCGAGCACCTGAGCGCGCGAGGGCACCTCCGGCTGCGCCTGGCCGGGCTGCAGCACCTGCGAGTCGGGGGCCCCGACCTGCTGCTCGGTGCTCGGCTGGCTGCTCGGGTTGGCGAGTTGGCAGCCGGCAATGGCCACGAGGAGCACCATCGCGAGAGGCATTGAGTGCTTGGCGTTGAAACGCATATCGACTCCTTCAATCCGTGGCGATGCTGGGCTCTGCCACACGAACGCACCAAGGGTTTCATACCCAATCTACCAAGCACCCGATCACGCGAGCGCTTATGCTCAGGTTAAGGCGTCCGCGATCGCCGGCCCGATCAGAAGCCGCGCCCCACGTCCATGGCGAACGTCGCCTCGTAGTAGTCGTCGAAGAGCACGTCCTGCTGGATGTCGTACTCGAGCTTCACGTTGGGGTAGCCGACGTCCTCGAGCTTCCAGGCGGCCGTCACCGTCACGCCCGCGAGCGAGCCCAACAGCGAGCCCGGGCCCGTGTTGCCCGTGGCCGCCGCGACGGTCTCGGGCTCCTTGGCGGCCAGCAACAGGCTCGGGAACAACAGGCCCTTTTGCGGCCAGAAGAACGCCACGCCGGGCGTCACCTCGGTGACTTGTTGGCCGGAGGTGCGCAGCACCGCCCCCACTCCCAAGCGCACGTCGCCGAAGGGGTTCCAGTCAACCTGCGCCGAGCCCTGCAACAGGCTTCTGGAAAGGCCGCCCTGCAGACTGAGGCCCAGCTTGTCGCTGCCGATGTCCGCCACGGCGTAAACGTTTTGCGCGGTGGCCTTGTTGCTGTCGAAGAGATCGCTCCAGTCCGGCTGATCCGTGTCCGCCGAGACGGCCACGCGCAACGCGTCGAGCAGCTGGACGTCGACGCCTGCCATCAGTTCCTTGTTGTTCACGGAGGCCGTCGCCTTCACCTTGCCGATCTGGCGTGAAACGCCCAGCGCCGCGCTTCGGTCGCCCCAGCGCACCGGATTGGCGTTCGGCCCCAGCACGCCGTTGCCGACGATCGCCCCGCCGAACGGGTTCTTGAGCGACGTCCCGTCCGAGAACAACGAGCCGCCGCTGAAATACCCGCTGCGAATCGTGAAGCCGTCGAGGGTGGTCGTCACGTCCGCCGCGTTGAAGTGCCACACATCATCCGGCGGCTTGCCCGATCCGGCGGTGGCCGGCTTGTTGCCGACCGTCGCGGCCGGCACCGCGCCGCCCATGTCGGCCTTGAAGTCGAAGCCCTTGACGGTGCCTTTCAGGCTCACGCCCAGGCTCGTCGCGAGGTAAGGCGGCTGATCGTCCTGGCTGTCGTCCATCCAGGTGCTGCCGATGTGGCCCGAAACGCCCACGCTCGCAGCGGCTTTCGATTGCAGCTCGGCCGTTTCCTTCTCGAGCTTGTCGAGCCGCGCCTCGAGCGCGTCGATGCCGTAGTCCTTGAGCAGCGACGCGAGCGCGCTCAGATCCGCCTGGGCGATCGGCCGGCCCTGCACGACCTGCGTCGCCATGCGATCCATGATCTTGTCGAGCGCGGCCGCCAGTTGGTAGCGGGTGACGCTCTCTTCACCACGGAAGGTGTGATCGGGAAAGCCGCCCATCACCTGGTACTTGCGCGCCAGCTCCTCGACCGTGAGAAAGGCCCAATGGTCGACGGGCACGTCCGAAAACGTGCCGAGAGAAGCCTCCTGCGCCAGCGCGGGCGCGGGCGCGAGCAGGCTCAGAAGCAGCAAGCATAGAACGGGTCGACGATGAAACAAGATTCAAAAGGAAACGGGGACCGAAGGGCGGTCCCCGTTTTTGGCTAGTTCAGGCGCTTCTCGGTGCCGGGGTCGAAGAGGTGCACCTTGGCGGGGTCGATCGTGAGCGTGTAGGTGTCGCCCACTTTCGGAATGTGCGCCTCGTCGACGCGGGCCACGACGTTGCCCTTCTCGCTCTTGAGGTAGATGAAGGCCTCGGAGCCCATCGGCTCGATCACCTCGACCTCGGCGCGGAAGGTGCTGGCGCCCTCGCCGGGCGTCAGGTGCTCGGGCCGAAAGCCCACGATCACCTTGCCGTTCACGGGCGAGCTGGGCGCCGGCAGCGTGAACTGGAAGTTCGTGCCCTTGACGGTCACATGGCTGCCCTCGGTGGTCGCCGTGCCCTCGACCAGGTTCATCTGCGGCGAGCCGATGAAGGTCGCGACGAACATGTTCACG
>DATNPP010000482.1:0-22533 GCA_036703175.1 Oscillatoriaceae cyanobacterium | reverse complement strand
CTTGGCGTCCCACACGCCGGGGCGCGGCTCGAGGCGGCTCCACTCGAGGGACAATCGGTAGCCGTTGGTGTGCATGGCTTCCGCCTGCTTGTAATCCTGCGCGTAGAGCTCCCACTCTTTGGCGGCCTCGCCGATGCGCTGCCCGTCCTTGATCTTGCCGGGCAATCGCTCGAAGCGGGCCCAATCCGAGTTCGGCGTGTCGCCTTCGACCTGGACCGCGGCGGTGGCGGTGCCCCAGACGAAGCCCGGCGGGAAGGCGATCGCCGGTGGTTGCGGGGCCCTCAGCGCGTGAAGCGCGAGCAGGGGCGCGAGATGGAACATGCAGCATCCTTTCCGGTGCTCCATCCTAATCCCTCGGCGCCCGATCCCGCCAGCGCAAAGCACCGGAAAGGCTTGGCGGATCCGTCGTAGACCGCGTGTTATCATGCGGGCATGGCCAAAGTGCAGCATTTCGACTCGATCGCGCTCGCCGCGGTCGTCCACGAGCTCTCGGATCTCCGCGAGGCGCGCATCGACAAGGTCGGCCAGCCCTCGGGGCATGAGCTGTACCTCAATTTGCGCGCCGGCGGTCAGAACCGGCGGCTCTACATCAATCTGCGCGATCAATGGGCGCGCATGCACCTCACGACCGCGACGCTGCCCAATTTGCCCGTGCCGTACGCCTTCACGATGCAGCTGCGCAAGTACCTGGAGGGCAGCCGATTGTTGCGCGTCGAGCAGCCCGGGCTCGAGCGCGTGGTGCATCTGGTGGTGGCGGGCCGCGACGAGCTGGGCGATCCGTTCGAGCGCGTGCTGGTGGTCGAGCTGATCGGCAAGTACTCCAATCTGTTTCTGCTGGACAACCGTGAGCAGGTTCTGGGCTGTTTGCGGCCCGTGACCGAGGCGATGTGCGAGGTCCGCCAGCTGGGCCCGGGCCTGCCCTACGCGCCGCCGCCGGTGGCCGAAGGCAAGGTGCCGTTTCTCGAGGCGGATGCGACCACGTTCTGCGCGGCGCTCGAGGGCGGCGGGCACGTGACCGATCGCCTGAACGAGCGGATTGCAGGACTGAGCAAGGTCGCGCTCGGCCAGCTTCTCGCAAGCCTGGGACTATCCCCACGCGTGGCGGTCGACGAGCTGGAAGCGCTCGAGCCGCTGCTGGCGCGATTGGCCCTGGCGCAATCGGATCTGCGCGCGGGGCGCTTTTCGCCGCGGATGGAGGCGGGGGCCGCCTGGTCGTACAATCTGTGGGCGCTCGATCGCCCGGTGGCGGGCGGCGCGAGCGCGTTGCTCGATCGCTATTACAGTTCCCTCGAAGCGCGCTTCATTCTCGATGAGCGCCGGCGCGTGCTGCGCGTCGCGCTGGGCGAGCTGCTGCGCAAGCAACGCGGCCGCGTGAAGGAATGGGAGCAGAGCCGCGAGAAGGCCGAATCGGCCGAGCGCTATCGTGAGCTGGGGGATCTCATCACGAGCCACATGTACGCGATCGCCCCCGGCGCCACGGCCGTCGAGGTGACGGACTTCTACTCCCCGGAGCAGCCCACGCTCACGCTCACGCTCGATCCGCAGCTCACGGCGA
The DNA here is from genome assembly GCA_036703175.1 of Oscillatoriaceae cyanobacterium. GTDB lineage: Bacteria > Cyanobacteriota > Sericytochromatia > S15B-MN24 > JAQBPE01 > DATNPP01. Next base: position 20,978 of record DATNPP010000482.1, on the reverse strand, counting down.
GCGAGAACGCCCAGCGCTACTTCCGCAAGTATCAGAAGGCGCGCAACAGCCGTGAGGCGCTGGATCGGCTGCTCGAAGGCGCGCGCGAGGAGCTGGCTTACCTGGAGCAGGTGGCGATCGCCGTCGAGCAGGCCACGGAGACGGCGGATTTGCAGGAAGTCGCCGAGGAGATCGCGACGCTGACGGGCCAATCGGCGCCCAAGGGCCGTCTGGAGACTCCCAAGCCGTTACAGCTGACGAGTTCGGACGGGCTCGTCATTCTGGTGGGCAAGAACAATCGCCAGAACGACTACGTGACCTTCAAGATGGCGCACGCGGGCGATCTGTGGCTGCACACGCAGAACATTCCGGGCTCGCACGTCGTGATCCGCGCGGACGGCGAGGTGCCCGAGCGCACGCTGCACGAGGCGGCGGCGCTCGCCGCGTATTACTCGCAGGCGCGCCAGTCGAGCCAGGTGCCGGTGGTGGTGACGCGGCGCAAGTTCGTCAAAAAGCCGCGTGGGGCCAAGCCCGGCATGGTGGTCTACGAGCAGGAGCAGACGCTCTACGTGAACCCCGGCGAATCGCTGGTCGAGATGCCGGAGCTGGTCGGAGAGACCGCATCGCCCTGAAGCATTGCTCCTTGGTGAAACAGGTTCACTCCGGCCTCGGCGGCCGGTTCCAGGATGTCCAGCCGCCGTCCTGCACGGGCGGCTCCTCGAACAGGAACTGCAGCGCCAGGGCCGCGCGACCGGCCCAGGCGACCTCGCTATGATCGGCGTGCTCCGCCTCCCAGTACAGAAGATTTTCGCCGTCGCGGTAGCCGCGCGACTGGAACAAACGCCTCAACTCGCCGGCATCGGCCAGATTCCGCGCCCATTCGTCCGCGTCGTCGCCCTCGCGCGAGCCCATGTCCAGCCACAGCCTGAGATCCGTGCGCACGCCCGCCAGATCGGCCAGCGCACGCCGCTCGGCCCACCAAATCGAGGGCGACATGGCGCCCACGCGGCCGAAGACGTCGCCATGCTCGGCGCCCAGGTAGAGCGACACCAGCCCGCCCAGGGACGAGCCCATGACGGCCGTGTTGTCCCGCCCCGGCAGGACGCGGTAGTGCCCCTCGACCAGCGGGCGGACCTCGTCGATCAAGAAGCGCGCGTAGGCCGCACCCTTTCCGCCGCCCATGTCCGGGTCGCGCACCCAGGTGTACTCGTCGAGGCGTTCCGCCGTGTTGGCCACCCCGACGATCACGAGCGGGGGCAGCTCGCCGGCGTGGATCAGCCATTCGGCGGTCTCGTCGATGTGCCACTCGTTGCCGCCAAAGGCGGCCCCGGCGTCGAAGAGGTTGTTGCCGTCGTGCATATACAGCACGGGATAGCGGCGATCGCCCGCTTCGTGGTACCCCGGCGGCAAGTAGACCCACACGTCGCGCTCGCCGCCGACGTGGCGCGAGCGCACGTTCGGATGCACGATCACCTCGCCCGAGACATGCGGCCCCACGACGCGATGTTCGCCATGCGGCCTACGCGGCGGACGGCCGCGCTTCGGCGCGTTCTTCAGCGTCTCGTGCAGACGCTGGCCCATGGAATGCAGGCGGTGCGAGCGGGCCATACGGTGCAGTTCCCTCGATGTCGGAATGCCAAGCTTGTTTGATTGTACCCGGCGAGCGCCGGCGCCTAGCGCCAGATCGGCCACTGTCTCTAGGCCGGCGATTGCCCAGAATTTCACTCGTCCTACGCGAATTCCAGTTGCTTGGCAGGCGTCGACGCACGCAGCTGTTTGATGTCGCGCATCGGCGGCTGGCCGAACAACCTCGCGTACTCACGGCTGAACTGTGACGCGCTTTCGTAGCCGACGCGCAAGGCGGCCATGCCGGCGTCGACGTCTTCGACGAGCATGAGCCGGCGTGCCTCTTGGAGCCGCAGTTGCTTCTGGAATTGCAGCGGGCTCATCGAGGTGATCTCGCGGAAATGGTGGTGCATGGACGATACGCTCATCGCCGCCATCTGGGCGAGGTCGTCCACGCGCAGCGCTTCCGCGTAGTGCTTTCGAAGCCAGTTGATGACTTTCTGAATTCGGTTGCTCTGGCTTCCCGTCATCGCGATCTGCCACAGGCGGCCTCCTTGCTCGCTCTTGAGCAGGTAGTAAAGGATCTCCTTGAGGATCAAATCGGACATCACGGGGATGTCCTGCGGCGCTTCCAGTAGGTCGAGCAAACGCCAGAACGCGCACAGCAGCTCGGAAGTCGCGGGGCCCGTCGCCATGCCGCGGCTGATGGGCGTGATTTTGGGCGCCGGAATCTCGTAATCCAGGATGAGCTGGCGAATCTTGGCCAGGTCGAGCGTCGCGCGCATGGCCATATACGGCGTGTCCTCGGAGGCCTCTATCACGCACGAGCTGACGGGCAAATCGATCGCCGTCAGCAAGAAGGTGGACCCGTCGTAGACGAACACCTCGTCGCCCATTCTGACCTGTTTGCTTCCCTGTAGGATGAGGGCGACGTTGGGCTCATACACGTAACACACCGGCGCGGAGGTCTTGGTTCGGCGATAGAGCGAGAGCCATGGGATGTCCGTTGCCTTACTCTCGTCGCCGCTGGTCCATTGTGCAAATTGGGCCGCCATCTCCGCGCGGATGTCCGCGGTTTCCCATTGTAGCCGCTCGCGCGTCCGAGTCGCATCAATCATCTATCCGTTCTCCGTGTGCCGCAGGCTTCCGCTGCTAAACCAGTATACGCCCATCCTTGCGCGCTACAAGCAGATTCGGACGATTAGGCAAAAATGGCGGAGGATCGCGCTAACGGGACAGCGGCCCACTTCAGTAGGATGGAGCACGTGTTCTGAATTCGATGGGAGGAAACGCCATGCAAAAGCGAAAATTGGGAAACAGCGGCCTCGAGGTTTCGGCGCTCGGGCTCGGCTGTATGGGCATGAGCCACGGTTTCGGTCAGGTCCACGACAAGCAAGAGATGATCGCCCTGATTCGGACGGCCGTCGAGCGTGGCGTCACGTTCTTCGACACGGCCGAGGTCTACGGCCCCTTCATCAACGAGGAACTGGTCGGCGAGGCGCTCGCGCCCGTGCGGGATCAGGTGGTGATCGCGACCAAGTTCGGCTTCAACCTGGACCCCGTCACCGGCGGTGGGACGTCGAGCGGCGTGAACAGCCGGCCGGAGCATATTCGTAAAGCCGTCGAGGGCTCGCTCAAGCGGCTCAAGGTCGACACGATCGACCTGCTCTACCAGCACCGCGTCGACCCCGAGGTGCCGATCGAGGAAGTTGCGGGCGTGGTCAAGGAGCTCATTCAGCAGGGCAAGGTCCAACACTTCGGCCTTTCTGAAGCGGGAGCCCAGACGATTCGTCGGGCGCATGCCGTCCAGCCGGTCACGGCGCTTCAGAGCGAGTACTCGCTGTGGTGGCGGGAGCCCGAGCAGAGCGTGTTGCCGACCCTCGAGGAGCTCGGCATCGGCTTCGTGCCCTTCAGCCCGCTCGGCAGGGGGTTCCTCACCGGCAAGATCGACGCGCACACGCAGTTTGCGAGCAACGACTTCCGCAGCACCCTCCCGCGCTTCTCGCTCGAAGCCCGCAAGGCGAACCATGCGCTGGTCGAGTTGCTCGAACGGGTGGCGGCGCAGAAGAACGCGACGCCCGCACAGATCGCGCTGGCGTGGCTCCTGGCACAGAAGCCGTGGATCGTGCCGATTCCGGGCACGACGAAACTGCACCGACTGGAGGAGAACCTCGGCGCGCTGAAGGTTCATCTCACGCCCGACGACCTCCGCGAGATCGAGACGGCTGCCTCCCACATCCAGATTGTCGGGGAGCGCTATCCGGAAGCCACCCAGAAATTGATCAACCGCTAGGGAGACCCCACCATGTCTGAAAAGCAACCTTCCGCCCTCCGGCAGACGCTTGGCGACTTCGCGCCCAAGCTGGTGGATTACACCGATCGCGTCCTCTTCGGCGAGGTGTGGCCCGGCGCCGAGCTCTCCCAGCGCGATCGCAGCCTCGTCACCGTCACGGCGCTGGTGGCCGGCGGGCATACCGAGCAGTTGCCCTTTCATCTGAAGCGGGCCGTCGAGAACGGCGTGACGCGCGAGGAGCTCATCGGCATCATTACGCATCTCGCGTTCTATGCCGGTTGGCCCAACGCCATGTCCGCCATTGCGGTCGCGAAGCAGGTGTTCGAGAAGTAGGACGGACCGCCCGCGTCGGGGCGCAAATCGCCAAGCCACCGATACAATGGGGTATCGGTGGCTTTCTCGTTTTTGTTTTTGCTACTTGAGCGCCTGAACCTGCGTCATGCGGCGATCGCCTACCTTGGTCAGGGCGGAGGTGTCTTCGAGGTAGTGCTCGGGCGTCGTCGGCAGGTGATACGGGTTGTGGAAGGCCTCGTTGTAGCACTCGTCCACGAAAGTCGAGCACACGCCGCCGCGGCCGTCCGGCGCGAGCGAGTGCGGGGTCTTGCTGTACCACGGGTGGGTCGCCGTCGCCGTGACCTGCGTGTCGACGTAGTTTTGGGCTTTTTGGGCGGCCGCCTTGGCCGCGGCTTGATCGGTCGGACGCATGACCACGCCGCGCGCGGTCGGCGCGCCGTCGTTGAAGAACTTGTCGACGGGCACTTGTTGCAAAAAGCACGCTTTCAATTTCTTCTGCAGCGGCGTCAGCTTCGACGCGAGCTCCGGCGGCGATTCGCTGCTGACCATCTGCACGACGCTCATCGCGCCGTTGTGGTCCTTCACGACGATGCCCGAGTGGCTGACCGTCGCGCGGATCGGGTTCCACTTTCCGGTCTTGAAGAAGTTCAACAGGGTCTCGACCAGGCCGCTTTCGGCCATGCAACCCACGGAGTTGGCGCGCAACACGATGTCGCCCTCTTTGACGCCGCCCTGGACCTGGGGCGTCATGGACAGCTTCGCGCCCGTCTTGGTGTTGACGGCGTTGTCGCCGGTCTGCACGAACTGATCGAGCGTGTGGCCCGCCGTGGTGTCCTCTTCGACGGTGCAGAGCTTCTTCTGGACGTCCTTGGCGAGATCCATGCCAGGCTTGTCCGCAAAGGTGTGCACCAGATTTTCAGCGCAGTTTCCCAGGATTCCCATCGGCGTCCTCCAGTCAGGGTTTCGGAAGTTATCGCCGGGATGCTTGTCGGTTCGATAAAGCTGTTGTTAATGTTGCGTCAAGATCAGATTACAGCTTAGCGCTTGAGGCCAAGGCCCTTCAAGAACTCGGCCGCGACGGCGTGGGCATCGCGGTGGTCGCGATCGACGGCGTCGTTCATGCGGCGCATCGCGTCGACCGTCAGCTTGCCCGAGAGCCACTCCACGGCCGCGCGGACGTCGGGGTGCGTTTTCAAGAACTTGGTGCGCGCCACGGCGGCGGCGTCGTAGGGCGGGAAGAAGTGGCGATCGTCCGCCAGCTGGACCAGATGGTCGCGGGCGATCAGGCCGTCCGTCGCGTTGCCGGCGATCAGATCCACCTGGTGGTCCTGCAGGGCCTGGTAGGTGAGCGCCAGATCCATCTCGCGCGGCCGGCCGCGGAAGCGCAGGCCGTAGGCCTTGGTGAAGCCCGCGTAGCCGTCGGGGCGACTCATGAAGTCCTGCCCGAAGCCGGCACGCAGGCGCGGCGCCACCGCCGCGAGCTGCGAGATGGTTTTCAGGTGGTACTGCGAGGCCTCTCCGCCGCGGACCAGGATTGCGAAGGTGTCGTCGAAGCCCAGGGGCGGGAGCCAGGTTAATCCGAGAGGCTGGTAGTCCTGCGCCACCTCGGTGTAGACGGCCTTGGGATCGCTCATGGGAGCGTGATGCAGAATCGCCATCAGCGCCGTGCCGGTGTACTCGGGATAGAGGTCGATCTCGCCGGCCAACAGCGCCTGGTGGGCGAGCGTGCCGGCCAGATCGAAGCGGCGCACGACGGGCAGGTGCGTCTTGTCTTCGATCGTCTGGGCGATCAGCTCGCCGAGGATCAACTGCTCGGTGAAGTCCTTGCAGCCGACCACCACGCGATCGCCCACCGGCGCGTGCCACGAGGTCGCGGCGATCGCGACCATCCCCGCCGCCGCCGTGGCCATCGCGAAGCGCCCGATGCGGCGACCGCCCGGCTTGAGCGCGCGCTCGATCGCCCCCAGCAACGCGTCCGCGGCGATCGCGATCAACGCCGCGGGCAGCGCGCCCGCGAGCAGCAAGCCGTTGTCGTTCATGCGCAAGCCGCGGAAGATGAACACGCCGAGCCCGCCCGCGTCGATCGCCGCCGCGATCGTGGCCGTGCCGACCGTGATGACGGTCGCGACGCGAATGCCCGCGAGAATCACGCCGGCCGCGAGCGGCAGCTCCACCTGAAAGAGCAGCTGCATCGGCGTCATGCCCATGGCGCGTCCTGCCTCGCGGACGGCCGGATCGACGCCCTCGATGCCGGTCCACGTGTTGCGAATGATCGGCAACAGCGCGTAGAGCACCAGCGCGGCGATCGCCGTCTGCGGCCCGATGCCGCCCAACAGACGCATGCCGAAGACGCTCACGGAGAGCGGAATCAGAAAGCCGAAGAGCGCCAGGCTCGGAATCGTCTGGGCGATGTTCGCGACGGCGAGCACGGGCTTGGCGAGGCGCGGATAGCGCGTGAGCAAGATGCCGACCGGCAAGCCGATCGCGACGGCGATCGCCACCGAGACGGCCACCAATTCGAGGTGTTGCCAGCTGAGCTGGAGAATCTCGGCGCCGTGGGCGTGCCAGAAGTTCGCGAAACTCACGCGGCCTCCTCGCGGAGCACCTCGAGGAAGGCCTTGACCTCGGCGTCCTCGGAGGTCTCGAAGGCCGCGCGATCGCCCCACAGCACCAGCTTGCCGGCGCGCAGCAGCGCGATGCGATCGGCGAGGTAGAAGGCCTCGCGCACGTCGTGCGTCACGAAGACTATCGTCTTGCCGAGCCGTGCGTTGAGGGCCTTGAGCTCGCGCTGCAGCTCGCGGCGCGTGAGCGGATCGAGTGCGCTGAACGGCTCGTCCAGCAACAAGATCGGCGCGTCGGCCGCCAGCGCGCGCGCGATGCCGATGCGCTGCCGTTGCCCGCCCGAGAGCTGATGCGGGTAGCGATCGGCGAATTGATCATGCGGCAAGCCGACCAGCGCCAACAGCTCCGAAACGCGCGCCGCGATCCGCGCGGGCTCCCAGCGCTCCAATCGCGGCACCAGGCCCACGTTCTCCGCGACGGTCCGATGCGGAAAGAGCCCGGCCTCTTGAATCACGTAGCCGATGCGCCGGCGCAACGCGATCGGATCCCACTCTCGCGTCGGGCGACCCTGCACGCGCACCAGGCCATCCGTCGGCTCCAGCAATCGATTGATCAGCCGCAGGGTCGTGCTCTTGCCGCAGCCGCTCTGGCCGAGCAGCACGAGGGTTTCACCCGGCGCGACGGCCAGGTCCAGATCGGCGATCAGGGCGCGGCCGTCCGGCAAGCGGAGCGAGGTGCGCTCGAAGGCGATCGCCGGTTCGGGGGCAACCTCCAGGGTCATGGTTCCTCCTCCCGGCTAGAGCGGAGGCGAGATGAGACCGTGCCCAAAGCCCGCAGGACTGGGAGGTTCTGGCTAGGAGGCCGACGACGCCTTTACTCTTGTCGTAAAGAAGGAGTCGGCCGACGACGCCAGGGCCTTCCAGGACCAGGGCGACGGTGCGGGCTCATTTCGCCTTCGCTCAAAGGTGAAGGTCCATTATAACATATGCTTCTCTGCTGACTCGGGCGTCGACATGCCCCGTTGCAGAGCTAACGAGCCGGAGTGCCAGTGGCTAGGGGGTTTTGATCAGCGCGCGATCTTGCGTGAAGTCGACCTGCATCTGCTCGCCGTAGCCGCCGTCCGGAATGGTCTCGATAAAGCTCATCGTGCGGAACTGGGGCTTTTGGGCGCTGAAGCGCAGCGGGATGTTCGTCGGCACGCGCATGCTGAAATGCCCGTCGTGCGCCACGGTCGCGTCTTGATAGGCGAAGTTCGTGCCGTACGCCTGCGCCTGAATCAGCACGCCGTCCAGCGGAGCGCCCGAATTGTCGTCCACCTCGCCGTTGACCGTCGCGAGGGTGTTGCCGTCGATCACGGGCGGCTGATCCGGGCTCAAGCCGTAGAAGCCCGTGAAATCCAGGTGCCAGTTGCCCGTCGGGGTGATCACACGGCTCTTGGGGCCGTCGCCGGTGGCGATCGCCGTGACGTCGAGCGGCTCGCCGGCGGGCAGTCCGCCCAGGCTGTACTGGCCCAGGTTGTCCGTGACGGCGCTGCCGAGGGGGCGGCCGTCGGTCGTCGTCACGAACACGTAGGCGCCCTTGAGGCGCGTGCCCGTCGGGTTCGTCACGCGACCGCCGACCGTCACGGTCACAGGCGCCTGCGAGGGGCGCGCGCTCGGCTGCGGGGTCGGCGAAGGCGACACGCCCGGCACCGGGCTCGCCGAGGGCGCAGGCGTGGGCGTCGGCAGCGGACCGCCGGTGTGCAGGGCGATCGTCTGCGTGACCATCTGGCTGGAATCGAGCAGAATCGAGGCGGTGGCGGGCACGTAACCCGACCGGGCGACCGTCACCAGGCAGGAGCCGTCGTGCAGGGTGAACGGCGCGACGCCGTTTCCGTTCGTGTGCTCGATGACGCCGTCGGCCATCACGTTGGCGCCCGGCAGCGGATTGCCGGTGTCGGCGTCGACCACGCGCACCAGCAACTGGGCCTGCTGGTAGCCGCACCCGAAGGTGGCGAATACCGCGGCGATCGTGAAGGCTGGCAGGAGATGGCGTAACCGCATGGTGGAACTCCCTGGTGTGCTCGACCAAGGTTATTATAGATTAAACCAAAACAAACGATGCTTTAATTTTAGGTTAAGGAGCCGGCTTAGAAGAAGCGATCGCACGCCGTCAGCATGCGCACGGCGACGCGCGACCACCACGGCTCGTGATCGAGCTGCGCCAGGGTCATGGGCGTCGCGCCGTCCCAATCCGGTCGGCCGATCTGCGCGAGGAAGTTCTGCGTGGTCGCGCGATCGGTGATCAAGGTGTTGAGCTCGCAATTGGCCTCGAAGGTGCGTTCGTCCGCGTTGGCCGAGCCGATCGACAGCACGCGGCCGTCGAGCGCGAGCGCCTTGAGATGGCTGAAAGGGCGTGTGCCGGTGCCGTCTTGGCGGACCTCGATTCCCGCGGCCAACAGCTTGCGGGCGGCGCCGCGGTTCACGAAGTCGTACAGCCGGCCGCTGAGGCTGCCGTCCTGCGTGCCGGGGAGCAGCACGTTTACCTTCAAACTCGGTCGGCGCCGTTTGGCGTCGATCAATGCGTCGATCAACGCCGTGTCCGAGAAGTACGGATAGATGGCCAGGATCTCGCGCTTCGCATCGGCGATCGCCTTCAGATGGGCGTCCAGCAGGCCCTCCATTTGCGTGTAGGGATTGGTGGCGATCGCCCGCATGCGCACGTGCCCGGCAGATGGTTCGACCGGCGCCAGTTGCGCGGGACGCGTGCCGCCGGCCCGCACCCAGTCTTGCAAGAAGCCTTCACGCACCGGCCCGGTCTCCGTGCCTTCGACCGTGTAGAGCAGATCGCGCCACGAGGGGACTTGCCGGCCGTTCTGGTCCGCATGGGTCGGTGCGAGGTACTCGTCGCCGATGTTGCGCCCGCCGGTGATGAAGCGCGCGCCGTCCGCGATGTAGAGCTTGCGGTGGGTGATCGGCGCGATCAGCCGATTCGTCCAGTCGATCCAGCGTGGGCTGAAGGTCCGCACCTCGGCGCCGATCGCGCGCAGCTTGGCGAGCACGGCCGCGTCCTGCTTGCCGTCGTGCAGGCCGACCCAGTCGATCAGCACCTTGGCGTCGAACGCCTCCCCGGCGGCACGCGCTTGCGCCATGCGCGCGGCCAGCGCGTCGATGACCGCGTTGCCCGCCGCGTCGTCGTGCCAGATGAAGGTCTCGACGTAGAAAGAACGCTTCGCGCCGGCGATCGCCGAGCGCAGCGCCTGCATCGAGGCCTCGGGGCTTCCATGGAAAATCACGCGATTGCGCGTCGTGGGGGTGCCTAGCTTTGGCGCGGCGATCGCGCGCGGTTTGGGCGCGGAGACCGTGAGCTTGGAGGCGATCGGACGCATCGGCACCTGCTTTCGTCGGAAGGTATTCGCTATATCCGGCGATCGCGGGCGCGGCGTCTTGTATCGGGGCTAAGCGATTCCTAAACCGGGGCAAAGGCGCTCGAAAAAATTTTTTCGAGCGAAAAGCCCTTTGGGTGACGACTCACGGCAACGCCCTCGATCGGATTCAGAAAATTGACACCCCTTTCACGTCAGTTTCACAGCTTCCACCCCTATAACTTTCTTAGGGTTTTCTTAACCTGGAGATAATTGGAGTTTAATTGCCGGAGGTCGCTCGAATGAAGATGCAATGGCGCATGCTGGGTCTGGTCGCCGCGATGATGCTGACGGCCTGCGGTCAGTCCGGCGCATTGAACCCGAACCTGGCCCCCAACGTGAGCGCGGACGCCGACGAGTTCTCGACCATGGCGCTGGCGCCCATGATGGGCACCGATTCCGACAACAACAACGAGTTCCCGCGCCAGGCGCCGATGCCGACCCCTACCGGCCGCAAGGGCCAGTGGCTGGTGTTCTCGAACCACAACCACACCAGCTACTGGGACGGCGTGAAGCCGCTGACCGAGGCGCAATCGGAGGTCTGGCTGCACAACTGCGACGCGATGGACCTCACGGATCACGACACGATGCGCGGCTGCCAGTCGCCCGAGTTTCTGAACCCGCCGCACGGGCTCATCATGGTCAAGGGCATGGAATGGAACGCCTTCCGCGAGAAGGGCGAGACGGTGGTCGGCCATGCGGGCCTGCTGGGTATGGACGGCTACGATCCGCTGCCGACGAACCTCAGCCTCAACGACATGCTCAACGCCGCGACGGCGCGGCACGCGACGATCATCATCAACCACCCGTTCGCCTTCAACTGCCCCTGGCAGCAGCCGGTGCCCGACACCCGCGCGCAGGCGATCGAGGTCTGGAACGGCTGGTGGGCCGCGGCCGATCCGCTGATCCACAACGACAAGGCGCTCGCCTGGTGGAATGCGGCGCTGCAAAAGGGCGAGCACTTCACGGCGATCGGCGGCACGGACTGCCACGGGCACTTCTACCAGACCTACTACAAGCCCGTGAACATGGTCTTCGCCGAGACGCCGGATCAAGCCGGCATTCTCGCGGGCATCCGCGCGGGCCATGTGTCGATCTCGCAGACCCCGACGGCCGCGCGCGTCTTCCTCGAGGCCGATCCGGCGGGCGACGGCTCGTTCTCCGCGATGATGGGCGACACGGTGCCGCATCCGGCCAACGGCACGCTCACGGTCCGCGCGATCGTACTGGGCGGCAAGGGCAAGAACTGCGTGTTCTACACGGCCGGCGGCCGCGTCGAGATCGATTCGGTGAAGAGCGACGACGCGACCTTCACGCTGAAGGTCAAGGTCCGTCCGGGCGCGGATTACGTGCGCGCCGAGGTGCGCGCCCATCCGCACCTGTTCTTCTCCATGAGCGCGATCTCGAACCCTGTTTACGTGGCCGCCGGGGCGTAGCGCGTCGCTTCCTGAACATCACGGACGGGTCCGGCAACGCCGGGCCAGTTCGTTTGGCTGGGATTGAATCGCTTGCTAGCGCTCGACAGGCCCGCGCCAGGCCAACATGCCGCCGACCATGTTCACGGCGTTGAGGCCCGCCTGGCGCATGGCGAGCGTGGCGTTGGCGCTACGGGCGCCGCTGCGGCACACGGCCACGATCTCGCGATCCTTCGGCAACTCGGCCAGATGCTCGGGCAGCGTGCCGAGCGGGATCAGCCGGGCGCCCGGAATGTGGCCCTGGGCGTATTCGTCCGGCTGGCGCACGTCCACGAGCAGCGGCGGCTGGGTGGAGGCCAGCTTTTGTTCGACCTCGGCGGGCTGCACCTGGGCGACGGGGTTGGATGACGAACCGAACATGGGACCTCCTGGATTTCTCTCGGCGTGCACTATCCGATAGAGGCCCAGGCCAACCGCGTTGTCAAGCCGGGTCAGTTCCGCCGTGTCGCTAGCAACAGGCGCCGGGTCTCGGCGTGTGGCTCGAGCAAGCGGATCTCGAAGCCTTCCTGCGTCAGCGCGTCGCACAGGCCCTCCAGGCGATAGAAGCCGAAGTCCTTGGTCGCCGTGCGCCGCAGGTGCAAGGCCATGGGGTCTTCGGGGGCGACCCATTCGATCAGCGTGTGGCGGCGGCTGAACAGGCTCGCCATGCGCGCGATCTGCTGGAAGTTCACGTTGCCCGTGAACACCAGGTGGTGAATCAGCGCCAGCATCAGCGAAAGGTCGGCGCGAAGGCGGCTCGGCGCATCCGGGCGCTGCTCGGCGCACCAGCCGTTCGCGCCGCTGGGGTTGCCGAGATCCATCACGAGCGGCAGGACGTCCAGTTTCTCGGCACGCACCTGCGCGTAGAGCGCGGCGATGCTCGCGGGGTCTTGATCGACCGCCACGACCCGCGCGCCTGCGCGGGCGGCCATCAGGGCGTACTGGCCGGTGTTGGTGCCGAGATCGACGATGCTTGCGGGTTTCAGCTCTTCGAAGAGCCCGGCGACGAGGTGTTGCTTCTTGGCGGCCGCCTCGGCATCCATGCTGGGACAGGCGGCGTAGTAGTCCGCCCAGCGGCTGGCCGCGCGCTCGAGCGGCATTGCCGCCACTTCGCGCTCGAGGCCCGCGAAGTAGAACCGGCGGCTCGTCTGCAGCGTGTCGGCGTTCACGGGACGGGATGCCGTCGCCTGGCGCGGCTCCCAGCGGGCCGCCATGCGCTCGGCGGCCTGGTTGGCCTTGAGCTTGGCGGTGGCGATCGGGTGAGCGAGCTTGTAGCCGAGCGGCAGCGCACGCAGCGCCAGATCGGCCGAGACGCCGAGCGCGAGGTCCGCGAGCCGCGCGCGTGCGAGCTCGGGTTGGCCTGCGGCGTAAAGATGCAGCGGATAGAGCTGAAAGCGTTGAAATTGAGCGGCGGCCGGCCAGATCAGCGTGTCGGAGGGCGGCGTGATCGAGCCCCAGTCGATGAAGACGGGCCGGCCGGCGCGAAAGAGGACGTTCCAGGGATGGCCGTCGGCGAGTATCTGGCCGGACGCGGCCAGCGTCGAGGCGACTTCGAGCGTGAGCAGGGCCGCGTCGCGCAGCATCGGCGCACACCACTCGTGCGGATAACTCAGCGGCCAGATGGTCTCGTGGCGCAGCAACAGCTCGTCGCCGTCGTTCTCGAAGGTGGTGGGCACGAGGTGGCCGGCTTCTTGCAGCGCGGCGATCGCAGGCGAGCGCAGCAGCTCGCGGAAGTATGCGGCGCTTTCGCGGTATATCCGGCGGTAGACCTGGTCTTCCTGCCAGAAGACGAAGCCGTTGGGATCCGTGTACGAGGCCGGATCGCGTCGTAGGAGCAACCCGCTACTCCTGTTTCGTGTCGGAGACGGCTGCAGGCCTGCCGAAGAAGCGTTGCTTGATCGCCATGAAGAAGCCGGCGACCTTCTTGGGCAGCAGCGCGACGAACATCAGGGCGGAAACGCCCAGCATGTAGAGCGACTGAAGCGCGGCGCCGGCCGCGGTCGGATCGATGTAGGCTTGCGCATTGGGCGTCCAGAAGACGAACACCAGGGCCGTCAGGATCGTCAGTTGCGCGAAGATGGCGAGTTTGGCTCTCATTGGCTTCTCCGGTCGCACGTTCGTGGCGGGATCGTCGTCCACGCGCCGAGCTATCAAGATCGATTATCGACCACTGTGGGCAAGACTTCAGCCCGAGCCAGTCGATTTCGTGTAATGGCCTGGCCGGCTTCGTTGAGGGTATATTGAGACCGAACATCGAGCTGAGTACCCCCATGTCCGACCTTTCTAAACGCTACGCCGGCCTGCTTTGGAAGAGCGCGGGCGCCATCGTGCTCGCGTTGAGCTGCCTGCTGTACATGATCGGCGACATCCTCGTCAGCCAGATTCGCCTTGCGCGCGTCTTCGGCGTCTTCGAAATCCTGTCCGTCAACGTCGTGCTCGCGGCGGCGCTCGTCGCGGCGATCGCCCTCGCGCTGCGCCTGGATGCCGCGAAGCCCGTTCTCAGGCGGACTTTGCGGACGATCTGCTACCTGCTCTTCGTCGGGAACATCGCCGCCATCGGCCTGACGATCTTCTTTTTGAGTCCCGCGCAGGCGCCGAAGCTCTGGAAGCTGGGCGCAGCGATCGCCGTGGCGGTCCTGGGAGTGGCCTTCTGGCGCTACGATGAGCGCGAGCAGCGCTTTTTGTCGCGCTTCGTGCTCGGCACGGGCCTCGCCGCCCTCGTCCTGCCGCTGCTGGCGGCCCCCTGGGTGGCCTTCGACGCCTGGCAAGACGCGTCGCGTCGCCCCTGGACTCCGCAACCGCCAGCGTCGCCCCGATTGCGCGCGAACGCGCCAAAACGCATCGTGCTCGTGACGTTCGATTCGCTGCGCGCCCGCAGCACCACGCTCACGACCCCCGCGCTCGACACGACGCCGAACCTCGTCGCGCTCTCGCACGAGGCCACCTGGTTCAGCCGATTCCACTCGGCCGCCGATCAGACGCGCGTCAGCTTTCCGACCATTTTCACGGGCGTGGCGCCGTATCGCATTTACCGGCACGTCTACGCCCGCGGCGGCAGCATCCGACCCGACGCGGTCTACGGCATGGCGGCCTATCTGCGCGACGCGGGCTACGAAACGGACTTCGCCACGATGTTCGTGGCGCCCGGCGTGCTCGGCATGCGCCACGAGTTCGACCAAGGCCGCTTCAACGCCCAGTTCCTTCAGCGCGCGCCCTTTAACACACGCGACTATTTGCCGCTCGCTCAGACGTACCGGTGGCTCTTTCGCAAGGTGACCCACCAGGTCACGCCCGGGCAGGCCAGTCCCGGCGTGCTCGAGACGACGCGCTTGACGCTCGAGCAGGGGCGAGATTACCTGCGCGAGGCGAAGCGTCCCGTCTTTCTGTGGATTCACCTGGCGGTGCCGCACGCGCCGTACTATCCGGTGCCGCGCGCTCAGATCGGCACCGATCCGCAGGACCTCGACGTGACGCCGTTTTACATCGATACGAGCAAGGGGCCGGCGGAGCTCGCGCTGGGCCAAAAGGATTATGAGGACTACATCCGCTTCGGCGATTACCAGCTGGGCCGGTTTCTACGCGAGCTCAAGCAAGACGGGCTCTGGCAAGACACCATGCTCATCGTCAGCGCGGATCATGGCGAGGAGTTCATTCCGAACCGTGACATTCATGGCAACGGCATTCTGACCGAGGACGTGACGCACGTGCCCTTGTTGATTCATTTGCCCGGCGAGCAGACGGGCAAGCGGGTCGATTCCCTGTGCGGCCAGATCGATTTGTTGCCGACCGTGCTGTCGCAGGTGTATGCGCGTGTGCCGAGCCAGTTGCGCGGTTTGCCGCTCTTCGGCCCGCTGCCCGACGATCGCGTGGTCTATTCCTGGGGATTGTTCGGCCGCAAGGTGGAACGCAACGGCCAGCCCGAGAACGTCGCGGCCTACTACCATCAGTTCAAGTACGTCTTCCAGGTGCCGACCGGAAAGGGTTGGCTTTACGACCTGGCAAGCGATCCGGACGCTCGGCGGGACGTTTTGGCGCAACATCCGGAACTGGCAACGATGCTGCAGCGCGATCTTCGCGCTGAGATGCATCTTTAAACGGGACGTTTCGGCATGCGCACGTTGCTGGTGAGCCCCTGGCGCGATTCGCGCGACATCTGCGGCGACGACATCGTCACGCACCTGCTGCGCACGCATCCGCCGGAAGACGTCGAGTACGTGCATTACCTGGACGCCTTGCGCGACGGCAGCCTTCGGCGCACGCACGCCGCGCGCGCCTGGTTCGCGTCGTTGTGGATGCACTCGCGGCCGCCGGCGGGCGTCGCGTATTCCTGGCCGAATCTGCCGCCGTTGCCTTATCGCTTGTTGGGCAAGCTGATTCCCGATCGCCCGGACGAGGACATCCAGTGGCTGGGGGGGGACCCGGGCGTCGATCTGATCCATGCCTTCTCGTTTCCGGTGCAACTGTCGGGGGCGCTGGCGCGTTTGCCGCTGGTCCTCTCGACGGGCTGCGGCAATACGGATCTGGTGCGCCAGTACTATGGCATTCCCGAGGCGCAGGCGCGACGGATAATGGCGCGCGATCGCCGTCTCTTGCGGCGGCTGGGCGTCGAGCACGAGCTCTACAACACGGCGCGGGCCAGCGCCGTGGTGGTTCCGTCTGAATACGCGCGCCGGCTGCACCTCGAGGCCGGTGTGCCCGAGGAGAAGCTGCGCGTCGTGCGATTGGGCTTCGAGACACCCGCGATTGCCCCGCGCGAGCCCGACGGCACGGTGCGCTTCACGCTGGTGGGGCACCAGTTTTTTCGCAAGGGTGGCCGCGCGGTGGCGCAGGCGTTCGCGCGGCTGCATCGGTTGCATCCCGAGGCGCGACTCACGATCGTGAGCCATGTCGCGCCCGAGGCGCTCGGCGTGCCGCTGGATGGCATCACGCTCATCGAGCGGCTGCCTCGCAGCGAGATTTACGCGCGGATCTATCCCGAGACGGATGTGGTGCTGTTGCCGTCGCTGGCCGAGGGCTACGGCATGTCGGTCGTCGAGGGCATGAGCTTCGGCAAGCCGGCGATCGCGAGCCGGATTGCCGCCTTGCAGGAACTGGTCCACGAGGAGGAAACGGGGCTCCTCGTGCCGCCGGACGCGTCCGAGGAGCTCTTCGAGGCGATGCGGCGCTTGATGGAAGACGCGGCCTTGCGCGCACGCATGGGGCTGGAAGCACGGCGGCGGTTCGAGGCGGAGCACGCGGCCGAAGCGACCAACCGATCGTTGAAAGCGGTTTACGGCAAGGCGCTCGGCGCGACGTGAGGAGCCGGAAGGATGGCGCGTGCTTGAAATCGGGTAGATTGACAGCACGGCCTCGGCCGGCGATCGCGCGCATCGAAAAGCGCTCTGGCAGGCGTTTTCGAGGCTAGATCGAGGAGCGAAAACGGTGAAGGTTGCCATCATCCAGTCGAATTACCTCCCCTGGAAGGGCTACTTCGACGTCATTCACGACGTGGATTGCTTCGTCTTTTACGACGACGTGCAATACACTGCGCGAGACTGGCGCAATCGCAATCAGATCAAGACGCCGCACGGCACCATGTGGCTCAGTGTGCCGGTTGCGGCCGGCAGCCGCGATCGGCGCATCGACGAGGTGACGATCAGCGGGACGGACTGGGCCGAGGCGCACTGGGCCTCGCTGCGCCACTCGTATGCGCGCGCGCCGCACTTCAAGCACTACGAGGCGTTCCTGGAACACGTCTATCGCGAGCGTAACTGGGAGTATCTCTCAGACCTCAACCGCTACTTGATCGAGCGCATCGCCCGCGATTTTCTGGGCATCTCCACGCGCTTCGTCCTGGCCTCGGACCTCGAAGCTCAGGGGCAGAAACAGGACCGATTGTTGGACGTGCTTCAGAAGCTCGGCGCGACGGCCTATCTGTCTGGCCCGGCCGCGCGGGCGTACATCGATTCGGCGGGATTCGAGGCGTCGGGAATCGCGCTCGAATACAAGGACTACGGCGGCTACCCGGAATATCCGCAGGTCTTTCCGCCGTTTCGGCACGACGTCTCGATCCTCGATTTGCTCTTTCAGGTCGGTCCCGACAGCGCCGAATATATCTGGGGCTGGCGCCAGGGCTTCGAAAAGACGGCACGCGTGCCGCAAGCGAAGCCCGCGCTCGAAGGACGCGTGCCATGACGAATCTCGAATTTC
The DNA here is from genome assembly GCA_036703175.1 of Oscillatoriaceae cyanobacterium. Classification (GTDB taxonomy): domain Bacteria; phylum Cyanobacteriota; class Sericytochromatia; order S15B-MN24; family JAQBPE01; genus DATNPP01. Next base: position 3,238 of record DATNPP010000482.1, on the reverse strand, counting down.
CGCGCCCGCTGGGTGCCTACGCATGTTTGCTCGCCATGGTGGCGCTGACGCTCTGCGGGCAGATCGCGACCAAGTGGCAGGTGTCCAAGGCCGGCGGCATGCCGAGCGCCTTGAGCGCGAAGGTTATGTTTTTGCTGAACCTCGCGTTCAATCCTTGGGTGATGGGGGCGTTCTTCGCCGCCTTTTTGGCCTCGTTGTTCTGGATGGCGGCGCTGACCAAGCTGCCGCTGAACGTGGCCTACCCGTTCACGAGCCTCACGTTCATCGGCGTGCTGGTGGTGAGCGCGGTCGTTTTCCATGAGCCGGTGCACCCGGCCAAGTTCGTGGGCGTGCTCTTCTTGGTGCTCGGCGTCGTGCTTTGTAGCCAGAGCTGGTAAGGGGGCCGCATGCACGTGCCGTTCAACCGTCCGTACGCGACGGGCCAGGAGTGGGACTACATCGGCGAGGCGATCGAGCGTGGGCATTTGTCCGGCGACGGCCATTTCACGCGCCAGTGCCAGGCCTGGCTCGAAACGCGCCTGAAAGCGCCGCGGGCGCTGTTGACGCATTCGTGCACGGCCGCGCTCGAGATGGCGGCGATTCTCGCGGACATCCAGCCGGGTGACGAGGTGATCATGCCCTCGTACACCTTCGTCTCGACGGCGAACGCCTTCGTGCTGCGCGGCGGGGTGCCGGTGTTCGTCGACGTGCGGCCGGACACCTTCAATCTGGACGAGCGGTTGATCGAGGCGGCGATCACGCCGCGCACCAAGGCGATCGTGCCGGTGCACTACGCCGGCGTGGGCTGCGACATGGCGGCGATTCTGGCGATCGCCGAGCGCCATGGCTTGCTCGTGATCGAGGATGCCGCTCAGGCCCTGATGGCCGAATACCGCGGGCGCCCTCTGGGCGCGTTCGGCCACCTTGCGGCTTTCAGCTTTCATGAGACCAAGAACGTGATTTCGGGCGAGGGCGGCGCGCTGGTCGTGAACGATCCGGCGTTGCTCGCGCGCGCCGAGATCATCCGCGAGAAGGGCACAAACCGCAGCGCGTACTTCCGCGGGCAGGTCGACAAGTACACCTGGGTCGACGTCGGCTCCTCGTATTTGCCGAGCGAGATCGTCGCGGCGTTCCTCTGGGCCCAGCTCGGCGAGGCGGACGCGATCACGGCGCGCCGGCTCGCCGTCTGGGAACATTACAATCAGGCTTTTGAAACGCTCGAGCACGCAGGGCTTTTGAGGCGCCCGATCGTGCCGGCGGAGTGCCGTCACAATGCGCATATGTATTATCTGCTGCTGAACGACCTCGAGACCCGCACGCGGTTGCTCGATGCGCTGCTGGCTGGAGGCATCAACGCCGTCTTTCACTATGTGCCTCTGCATACGTCGCCGGCGGGAAACCGTTACGGCCGCGCGCATGGGGAGCTACCGAACACCTTGAATACGGGGGATTGCTTACTACGCTTGCCGCTATGGCTCGGGATCGAGCCGCAGCTCGATCAAATCACGGAGACTGTCGAGGCGGTGCTTGCAGGCTGCGCGCAAGGTGGCCGCGCATGAGCAACGAGATTCGGTTCGGGAAAGGCGCTCACCAGCTTTTGTTTGAGATTGAGGAGCGCAGTTTCTGGTTCCGTTCGCGCAATAAATTGATTTTGTGGGCAATTGAGAAGTTTTATCCACAACTTGCACAGCACTACCTCGAGATCGGCTGCGGCACAGGGTTTGTGCTCGCGGCGATCGCGGAGCGCTTTCCCTCATTGTCGTTGATGGGGACGGAGGGCATGCTCGAGGGGCTCGCGTTCGCTAAGAAGCGCGTGCCGCACGCGGACTTCGCGGTGCTTGACGCGCGGACAATTCCGCACGAGGCCGCTTTCGACTTGGCTGGGGCGTTCGATGTACTCGAACACATTCCTGAGGATGCTGAGGTGTTAGCCCAACTTTACAAGGCCTTGCGGCCCGGAGGTATCTTGTTCCTGACGGTGCCGCAACATCCCTGGCTCTGGAGCGAGGCGGACGATTATGCTCGGCATGTGCGCCGCTACACCGCGCGTGAACTGCGCGCGAAGGCATCACGCGCCGGGTTCGAGGAATTGCGGCTCACCTCGTTCGTGACAATGCTTTTGCCGCTGATGGTGCTCTCACGCTGGCGCCAGCGCCCAGGTACCTACAATCCGACCGCCGAGTTCGATCTCAATCGAACTGTCGATCGGAGCTTGGAGCGCGTGTTGGATCTCGAGCGCTGGTTCATTCGCTTGGGAGTCAGATGGCCGCTCGGTGGTTCGCTCTTGCTCGTGGCGAGGAAGCCTGCATGAAACTCTCGATTGTCACCACGCTCTACCGCTCCTCACCTTATGTGCGCGAGTTCTACCGTCGCGCCGGTGCGACGGCCGACCGGTTGGGCTTTGATTGGGAAATGATTCTTGTCAATGATGGCTCGCCGGACGATGCCGCCGACATCGCCCTCGCACTGCACGCCGAAGATCGTCGCGTTGTGTTCGTGGACCTGTCGCGCAACTTCGGCCATCACAAGGCGCTGATGTCGGGCATCGCCCATGCCACAGGCGAATGGATCTTCTTGATCGACTCCGACCTCGAGGAGGCGCCAGAGCTGCTGGAGCAGTTTTCGAGTTTGGCCCGGGCACAGCAGGCGGACGTGGTCTTTGGTGTTCAAGCGCATCGCAAGGGAGGTTGGTTCGAGCGTGTTTCGGGTGAGGCCTACTACCGGTTGATCAACGCGCTATGCGAATACCCGATTCCGCGCAACCTGATTACTGCGCGCCTGATGAGCCGTCGCTACGTGGATGCCTTGTTGCAGTACCGCGAGCGCGAATTTTTTCTCGCGGGCCTATGGGTGCTGGCGGGTTTCAAGCAAGTGCCGCTGATGGTGGAAAAGCTTTCGAGCTCTGAAACGACCTACACCCTGCGCCGTAAGCTGGTAATCGTCGTCGATGCGATCACCTCGTTCAGCAGCAAGCCGCTGGTGGGCATTTTCTACCTGGGGCTCGTGATAAGCCTTCTCGCTGCCCTGGCGGCAGCGGGGCTTATTGTGCGCGTGCTCTTCTTCGGCGCGCTGCTTCAAGGGTGGGCTTCGCTGATTGTGTCGATCTGGCTGCTCGGCGGGCTTACCATCTTTTGCCTCGGGGTGATCGGTATTTACCTCGCCAAGGTCTTCACCGAGAGCAAACAGCGCCCCTACGCAATCGTAAGAGCACTGCACCGGCATTCCGGAGAGTTGAGCGCCGTCGTGCCCACACGGGGCG
>DATNPP010000476.1:0-22414 GCA_036703175.1 Oscillatoriaceae cyanobacterium | reverse complement strand
TTCGAAGAGCTACCCGGCGATGCTCACGCTCGGCCAGGTGATCGCCCGCTGGGGCAAGGCGGACGAGGCGATCGGCTTGTTGCAGCGCGCCAGCGCGCTCGCGCCGCAATCGCCGGAGCCGTACGTCGAAATCGGCCGGCTGCAGACGATTCGCGGCGACGTCGAGGCCGCGATCGGCCAGTACGAGCAAGCCCGCAAGCTGGCGCCGAAAGACGACCACATTCTCGACGCGCTGGGCCGGCTCTATGCCGAGCAAGGCGCGCTCGACACGGCGCAGGAGCTCTTCTCGCAGGCGCGGGCGATCGCCCCTTCGAACCCCGAGCATCTGCTGAGCCTCGCGGACATCGCGCTGCGCCGCAACGACCCGGCCGGCGCGAAGTCGCTGCTCGATCAGGCGCTCGCGATGGACGCGGGCTTCGCGGCGACCCATTACACCTGGGGCCGCTACTACCTGCATCTCGGCCAGTCCGAGAGAGCGTTCCAGGCGTTTCAGGAGTCCACGCGCCTGAATCCCGAGTCGGCGGCGACCTGCCTCGGCATGGGCCAGGTGTACGAGCGCCTGGAGCGCTGGGACGCGGCGCTCACCGAGTACAAGAAGGCGCTCGAATTGGAGCCCGGCAACGCGCTCGCGAACGACATGTTGGGCCAGGTGCACCTGCGCCGCGGCAAGCTCGACATGGCCCAGGCGAGCTTCCTCAACGCCGTGCGACTGAACCCCAAGTTCACGCAGGCGCTGCTGCACCTCGGCGAGGCCTGGGAGCAACTGGGCAAGCCGGAAGAGGCCATTCAGAACTACGAGAAGGCCCTCGCGCAGGATCCGAACCTCACGCTCGTCTACAACCGCCTCGGCAACCTCTACCTGAAGCGCGGCCAGACGGACAAGGCGGCCGCCTATCTGCAAAAGGCGCTGCCGCTCGAGCCGAACAATCCGCAGACCTTGGCCAATCTGGGGCGCATGGCGCTGCTGCACGGCAATCCGTCCGAGGCGCTCGAGCTCGCGCAAAAGGCCGTGGGGCTCTCCCCCATGCACGTCTTCGCGCAACAGGTGCTGGGCGAGGCGCTCGACGCGGCGGGAAGGCACGCCGAGGCCGCCGAGGCTTACGGCCGTGCGCTCGAGAAAGCGCCCAACGACGTCGATTTGATGGACGCGCGCGCGATGGCGCTCTCGCGTTCCGATCAGCCTGGCCCCGCGCTGACGCTGATCGACGAGGCGATCGCCCGCTCGCCGGGCACCGCCAGGCTCGAATACCACGCCGGGCTGATCCTCGCCGCGCAGGACAATCTGCCCAAGGCGCTCGAGTCGATGGACGAGGCGCTGCGCCTCGATCCGCAGCTCTACGCGTGCCTGTTCGACCTGGCGGGCCTGCTCGAGAAGGTCGGCAAGCAGCAGGCGGCCTTCGCCTGCTACGACGAGTACCTCGAGGCCGGCGATCAGGGCAAGCTGCCGAAGGACGCGCGCTACGAGCTGGCGCTCGAGCGCTACCGCGCGCTGCGCGAAGCGATCGAGGCCGCCCGCAGCGGGGGCGGCCTCAAGAAGCTGTTCGGCGGGCTGTTCGGAAAGAAGTAACGCCTACTTGAACAGCGACATCAGCGTCGTCGGCGTGAAGTTGGACTGTGCGAGCACGGCCAGCGACGACTGACGCAGAATGTTGGCGCGCGCCATGGTCACGGTCTCGTCGGCCATGTCGACGTCGCGAATCTGCGACTCGGCCTGATCCTGATCCTGCCCGGACTGTTGCACGTCCTGGTATTGCTGGGCAATTTGGTTGGTCATGGCGCCGAGATACGCGAGCTGACCATCCACGCCGTCGATCGTGCTTTGCACGAAGTTCAAAGCGTTGTCCGTCGTGGGGTGATCGACCGTCACGTCCAGCTTCTTGGGGAAGGCGGCCTGCAGCGCAGGCGTCGGCGGCGGCGCGCCCGGCGGCGGCATCCAGGCGTCGAGGATCGACTTGTAGGGCGAGTTGTACAGCTCGGTGTAGCCGAACATCGAGAGAATCGCGGGACCCAGCACGTTGCGCAGCGGATTGAAGTCCACCTTGATCTCCTGGCCCTGGTTCGCGCCGACCTGGAAGGTCAAAATGCGATTGATCGGGTTCGCACCGTTGAGGTCGATGCGGGCGTTGCGGGCGACCAGGTAGGCGTCGCAAACCGAGTTGCGAATCGAGTCCAGCTCGGCTTGGATATCCTGTTTATCCTTGGGCGTGTTGGTGTCGTTGGCGGATTGGACGATCAGCTCGCGCATGCGCTGCAGGATCGGCGTGATGCCGGCCGTGCCGTCTTGCGCGATGTTCATGATGCGGATCGCCTCTTGGCAGTTCTGCGCGGCCTGGGCGTCGCCGCGCACCTGCGAGGTGAGGTTGTCGGCAATCTGCAACCCCGCCGCGTCGTCCGAGGCGTGGTTGATGCGCAGGCCGCTGGAGAGCTTCTCCAGGCTCTGGCCGAAGGCCTCCGCCTGATTGGCGGCCATGTTCGCGAAAGTCATGTTGTTCGAGATCGAGAGCATCCGTGCTGCTTCCTCTCACGTTCAGCCGTGTATTCCCGGGCGCCATGATGGCTGACCGAGATTTGTTTCGGCAGCCTGATGCCCGATCTTGAGCTTGCCGAGCAAACTCGACGTGCGCGCCAAACCCGCTACAATGAAAACCCTTGATTGGAGGTCACCATGTCCCTGCCCCGCGCCGTGCTCGGGAACGGCCGCACCGTGATGGTTCTGAGCGATCGCGGCCGTATCGTCTGGGGCGCGCTGCCCGACACGGGTGTTTCGCCGGCGTTCGAGGCGATCGCGGGCGGCGAGTTCGTCTTGGAGCCGCTGGACGATTGCACCGTCAGCCGCCACTACATCGGCGAGACCAGCGTGCTGCAGACGCTCTACGAATCGCCCACCGGCAAGGCCAGCGTGCTCGATTTTCTGCCGATCCGCCGCGGCCTCACGAACACGGTGATGAACACGCCGCACGCGCGATTGGTGCGCGTGGTCGAAGGCCATGCCGGGCAAATGCGCTTCGGATTGCGCTTCGCGCCGCACGTCGACGGCGCGCCCGCCGGGCTCGAGCTCGACGCGAACGGGCTCGTTTGCCGCGGCCGCACGCGCAGCCTGCTGTTGCAGACCGAGGCGGCCGTCGATCTCTCCGCCCACGAGGCGCACGGCGACTTCGTGCTGGGCGCCGGCGAGAAGCGCCACTTCGTGCTCACGGCGCTCGACGACCCGGATCCGGACGTGCCCGAGATGCGCGCGACCGAGCCGGACTGGGATCTCGACGGCACGCTCGATTACTGGATCGCCTGGGCGCAGGGCTGCCCCTTTCAAGGGGCGCAGCGCCAGCACGTGCTCAAGCTGGCCTCGGTGCTCAAGGCGGTCTGGCTGCCGCTGCGGGACGTTCCCGCGCGCCTCGCGCAAGAGCTCTACGCGAGCCCCTACACGCTGCTCGCCCCCCTCGCGCTGGCGGCCTGGGGCTGGGAGGAAGAGTTGCAGCTGATGCTCGGGCGGGATCTGCCCGATCCAGGCTCGGCGCGCGATCGGCTGCGCGCGGCCTGGCTGCTCGCCAATCTGTTCGAGGCGCAGGCCACGGGCCTCGTCGAGGGCACGCTGCTGCTGCCGGTGTGGCCCACGCTGCTGCCGATGGCCGAGGCGATCGCCGCGAACCGGCGCGAAGCGGATTCCGAGAGCGTGCGCCTGGCCTACTGGGCCGCGTTGAACGCCGCCTCGGCGCTGTGCGAGGAGTTGCTGCTGCCCGGCGACGCGGGCCACTTTGCCAACGCGGCCCACGCCCTCGGCGAGACGCTGCAGGACGCCGGGGCGGCCTCGCTGCCGCGCGGGCTCGCGCAAATCGAAACCGGCGCCGCGGCCCGCGTGTGGGACGTGCGCCGAGAGCTGGCCGTCGGCGGCTATCTGCAGGCCCGACGCCTCATGGATCAACTGCTGCAAGATCACGACGTGCTCGGCATGTTGCCGGGGCAGCATGCCCCGGACGCCGGCGTGCTGGCGCTCGCCTTGTGGACCGCGGCCGAGATCTACCTGCAGGCCGCCCCGCGCCCCGCGCGCGTGGAGCTGCCCGGCGAGTTGGGCGATTAGGAGCATCACCATGACCGAACGCATCGCGGTGCTGGGAGCCGGCGTGATGGGCGCCGGCATCGCGCAGTTGGGATTGTCGCAGGGCTTCGAGGTGCTGCTCTACGACGTGAGCGTGCCGGCGCTCGAACGCGCCCGCCGGGCGATCGCCGGAGGTCTCGCGTCCGAAGCGCCGCTCGCACGCCTGCATACGACGAGCCAGCTCGGCGATCTGACGCATCTCGTCGCCGTGATCGAGGCGGCGCCCGAGGAACTGGCGCTCAAACGCGAGCTCTTCCGCTACCTCGACGAGTTTCTGGCGCCCGAGGTCTTGCTCGCCTCGGCGACCAGCACGCTGCCGATCTCGGCGCTCGCGCAATCGGCCCGCTATCCGGAGCGCATCGTGGGCGTGCACTTTTTGAACCCGGCGCCGGCAGTGCCGATCGTCGAGGTGGTCGCGGGCTTTCACAGCGGCGACGACGCGCTCGCGCGCGCGCAGGACCTGGCCGTGCGCCTCGGCAAGACGCCCGTGCGCACGCTCGATCGCCCCGGCTACGTCGTGCATCGCATCGCGCATCACTACACCGGCAGCGCGCTCGCGCTGCTAGAAGAGGGCGTGGCGAGCGTCGAAGCGATCGATCGCGTGCTCGTGGCCGCGGGGTTTCCGTTGGGCCCCTTCGCGCACATGGATCGGGCGGGGCTCACGGCGATCGCGCGCCTCGCCGAGACGCTCTACCAGGGCTTCGCCCAGTCGCCGCGCTTTCGCCCCAGCCCGCTGCTCGCGCGCATGTTGGTCGCCGGCCGCATGGGCGGTTCCGCCGGTGGCTTTTACGCGCCCGGCGGCGAAAGCGGTGCCGTCGCGCCGCGGCCGGGCCGGGCGCTGAAACTGGCGCTCGTCGGCGATACGGCGAGCGTGGCGGCGCACGAGGGCTACTGGGGCGACGCGGGCCACGACGTGGTTCGCATCGTGCCGCCGATGCCGCTCGCGACCGTCGAGCAGACCCTCGCCGATCGTGAGGGCGTGCTGGAGGTCGGTCCCGCGCCGCTCGACATGCGCCTGAAGCGCCTGGCGATGCTCGCGAAAACGCTGCCGGCGGGCGCCTGGGTCGCGACGACCGAGCTCGGCCGGACGGCGACCGAGCTCGCGGCCGACACCGGCGCGCCCGTGCTGACGTTGTCGGACTGGTCGCCGCTGGCGAATGCCCCCGTCTGGGAGCTCGCGGCCTCGGCCCAGCTGTCGGCCGCGACGAAGGAGCGTGCGCTAATGGCCCTCGGCGGCATGAAGGGCGTGGTGGAGGTCGAGGACCAGGTCGGGCTCGTCTTTCCGCGCGTGCTCGCCACGATGGTCAACGAGGCCGCCTGGATCGTGCAGGAGCGCGTGGCGGAACCGCGGGACGTCGACGCCGCGATGCGCCTGGCGCTCGGCGTGGCGCAGGGGCCGCTGGAATGGGCGCAGGCCATCGGGCTGCACCGTGTGCTCGGCGTGCTCGAGGGGTTGACGCGCGAGCTGGGCGATCGCTACCGGCCGGCGCCGTTGCTTAAACGGTTGGCGCTATCCGGGCGTCCATTTCTACAATAGAGCAACCACGGCGCCCCCTCCCCTCGGTGGGGGGGAGGTTAGGTGGGGGCCAGGGACACGGACTGGGTGGGGGAGTCTCCTTGCGGTCCGCAAAGAGACTCCCCCTCCCAGCCTCAGCCCCTGAACAGGGCTTCGGCGTCCCTCCCCCTCTCCAGGGGGAGGGGACGCGCATGTTACGGGATCGACAGGACGATCTTGCCGAACTGGGCGTGCGACTCCATCGCCTCTTGCGCGGCGCCGGCCTCGGCGAGCGGGAAGACGCGGTCCACCACCGGGGCGACCGCGCCGGTCGAGAACCACTTGAGCATGTCGGCGAACTCGTCGTCCGTGCCCATCGTCGAGCCCAGAATCGAGAGCTGCTTCCAGAAGACACGGCGCAACTGCAAATCGGGCACGGGACCATGCGTCGCCCCGTAGACGACCACGCGCCCGCCGGGTCGCGCCGCGTCGAGGCACTGATCGAACGCGGCGCCGCCCGCGCTCGTGATGATCACGTCGGGACCGCCCTCCGTCAGCTCGCGCAGCTTCGCCGGCCAGTCCGGCTCACGGTAGTCCACGCCCCCTTCGGCCCCCAGCTCGATCGCACGGGCGATTTTGGTCTCCGAGCTCGAACTCACGAACACGCGGCCCCCCGCGTAGCGGGCCATCTGAAGCGCGAAGACCGCCACGCCGCCGCCGATGCCCGTCACGAGCACCGTCTCGCCGGCCTGCACCGCGCCGCGCGTCGTGACCGCGCGATAGGCCGTGAGGCCCGCGAGCGGAATGGCCGCGGCCTCCTCGAACGAGAGGCCGGTCGGCATCGCGTGAATGTTCGAGACCGGCACGCGCACGAACTGGGCGTAGGTGCCGTCGTCGGGCAAGCCGAGAATGCGATAGTTCCGCCCCTGCACGCGCGGATCGTCGCCCCAGTCGAAGCCCGGATCGATCACGACGCGCCAGCCGACGAAGCTCTCGTCGACGCCGTCGCCCACCGCCACGATCTCGCCGGCGCCGTCCGAGCCGAGGATCACCGGCAACTGGATGCCCGCGTACTGGCCCTTGCGAATCCAGACGTCGCGATGGTTCAGCGCGGCCGCGTGCAGGCGCACGAGCACCTCGCCCGGACCGGCGACCGGATCGTCGACCGTTTCGAGGCGCAACACCTCCGGCCCCCCGAGCGCGCGCAACACGATCGCCTGCATGACACTCCCCTTTCTGAACGCCCCATTGTAACAAACGGGCCGACGTTCCGCGGGAGGGGGCGAGGCGCCTACTGCAAGGGGTAGGTGCCGCCGGCGTTCTGCAGTTGCCAGGCCCCGTTGACGAGGGTGACGCTCGCGATCGCCTCGCCGTTGCGCATCAGCGTCGCGCCGCCGACGAGGCCATGCTGGTCGAAGTGGCCCTCGAATTGCAGGATCTCGGCCTCGGCGGTCGTGCGCAAGCCGATGTCTCCGCGCTGCACGTCGCCCGAGACCGGAAAGGTCGCGTTGAGCGCCTCGAAGCCCGTGGTGCCGAGCGGCGCCGTCGCGTTGATCGCGCCCGAGCCGAACGCGTCGAGGCTCTGCGGACGCGTCGTGCCCAACGGCGCGAAGAGCGTCACGCTCATCGCCCCGCCCGTGGGAAGCTTTTCATCCGCGACGAAGCGTGCGCGGGCGATGTCCCGAGGAAAGGCGGTCTGCAAATCGGGGGCGTAGTTCGCGTCCGACGCCACGTCCCAGGCCGTGGGCGTGCCGCTCGCATCCTCCAGGCGCGCCTGAACGCTCGCGTCGGCGGTGTTGTCGGCGCGAAGATACCAGCCGTTCTGGTAGTTCCAGCCGGAGATGCCGCTGTCCAGCACATGGTAAGCACCGAGCGGATGGCGTCCGAGCGCGTCGTAGTAACCGGAAAGGAAGGGCTGGCACTTCTGAATCAACGGGCCCATCAGCACGGCGCTGTCGACGCCGAGCACCGCGAGCTGCTTCGCGGCGTCGTCCGGCGCGTCTTTGAAAGGAATCGCTTCAGGCGCGGGCGTGCCGACCACGCTGACCGGGGCGTGCGCGTCGGGCAGGTTCCCCTGACAGCCCCACAGGCCTACCGCAATCAAGCAAGACAAATGGACCAGGCGTCTCATAGCGGCATTGAACCCTTTCGGCGGCCAAATCACACGCACTGCTGTAGGTATCGGCAGCAGGCCGTGAAAGCTGAGGCGAGGGCTAACATAACCGTGCTTTCGGTCACAGAACATAACGACGCGCCCGGTTATGCTTGATCGCCACAACGCCCGCGCTGTGCCCGCGGAAAGGATCGTTTCGTGAAATCGCTTCGCGCCCTCGCGGCTGCCCTTGCCGTCACCATCCCGCTCAGCTTGAGCCCGCTCGCCTCGGCGGCGAACGAGCTGCCGGGCGTCGGCGGCGTGACCTACGACGAGGCGGCGAACACGCTGACGATCGCCATTCCCTACAGCGGGCGCAATCCCTACCGCGTCCTGTGGCTGCCCGGCCGCAACAAACGCCTGGTCGTGGACATCGAGGGCATGCGGATTTACGGCAAGCGATCGCTCTTCATCGGCGGCGGCGTGGTCACCCGCATTCGCGCAGGCGAATTCAAGTACGGCGTGACGCGCATCGTCTTCGATCTGGCGCGCAACGCGGATTTGCGCACCGTGACCGACGGCGCGACGCATACGTTGCTGCTGACCGTCTATCCTTACGGCACCGAGCCGCAAGCGGCCACGGCGCCGACCATGGCCTACCGGCCGACGCCCGCCCCGCAGCCCCATCATGCGGGCCAGGCGATGCCGACGCCACAGCCGATGGAAACGCCCGTGCCGAACGCGCGCATCACGCCGGTGCCCGTGTTCACGCCGAGCACGATGCCCACGCCGATGCCCGAAATGACCATGGCGCCCACCCCGCCGGCCTCGGCCGAGCCGACGCCGGTGCCGCTGCCCAGCGAGTTGCCGAGCCCCATGGAAACGCCTCCGGAGCAGGCCACCTCGACCGTGGCGCCGACGACCGCGATGGTGTTCGGCTCGCGGGTCTACGCGGGCGCCGATTTGCCACTGAGCTTGACGGAGACCTACCCGGCGGGCGGCTCGGACTCGAACGTCGCCACGATCATTCCCGCGGGCGCCTTCGGCTGGGATCAGATGTTCACGCCGAACTTCGGCATCAGCCTGTTCGGCCACGCGATGAGCTACACGCTTTCGGATCAGGCCGCGGCGGACGCGGGGCTGAGTATCACGCACCGTCGCGACGACTACGAAGGCGAGTTCGGCCTGCGCGGCCGGCTGCCGCTTCCGGCCGGGCTCGAGGTCATGCTCCAGCCGGGCTTCATGGTGCGTGACATGAACGTGTCCAGCAACAGCACCGACGCGGCCGGAAACACGGCCGCCGCCGACGCCACGAGTTACCTCTACAGCGGCTTTTTGGGTTACGGCCCGGCCGTGGTCGGCGGCCTCGGCTGGCACGTGTGGGGCCCGCTGACGATCGCGACCACCGGCGAGTTCGACTATTTGCTCGGCGGCTCGATGAGCGAGGCCGGCGTGTCCTCGGTCTTCCCGATGACGGGCATCAAGGCCGGCGGCGAATTGCGGCTCGACTTCGGCATGTTCGGCTTGACCGGCGGGTACAACATCACCAGCTACGGCTTCAACGGCGGCAGTTCCGACGACACGCTCTCGCAGAACTGGGGCGGACCTTTCCTGAAGCTGAACGTGATCTACTAGGAGTTGCAAGTGCCTTCCGTTTCGCTGCGTCTCAAAGCCTTGCTGCCACCGCTCGCGGTGGCCGCGCTTCTGGCGGCCGGTTGTTTTTACAGCCCGACGGGCACCAACGATGCCTCCACCTTGCCGGGCGGCGTGGACGCGAGCGGCACTGCGTTGACGGGGGATCTGTATCCCACGCCGGACGCCAACGGCATCGTAACGCTCAATTACACGCCGCCGGCCGATCGGACGGACGTGAACAGCGTGCAGTTCCAGTTCTCCCCGCCGGACGGCAGCACGCCGACCGCCGAGCTCGACGACAGCTTCAGCGACGGCTTCACGGCCACGTTCGACGCGACGCCTCTGCAACCGGGCCTCTACACCGTCGACGTGTTCCTGAACGACGACAACGCGCCTTCCGCCAAGATTCCGTTCCTGGTGCCCGCCGGCGCCGCGACGGACACGTCGAGCAGCGCTTCCGGCACCTGACGTGGCCCAGCTGCTCAAGCCGGCCGAGCGCGACGCGGTGCTCGCGACGCTCGAGGCAACGTACGGCGGCGCCGAGACGGCGCTCGAATTCCGCAACGCCTTCGAGCTGCTCGTCGCGGTGATCCTCTCCGCGCAGAGCACGGACAAGATGGTCAACGTCGTCACGAAGCCGCTCTTCGAGCGCTATCCCACGGCGGCCGACATCGCGGGCCTGACGCCGGAAGCGCTCAAACCCTGGATCGCGAAGATCGGATTGACGAACACCAAGGCCCAGAACATCGTCGCGACCTGCCGATTGCTCGTCGAGCGCCACGGCGGCGAGGTGCCGAGCCGCTTCGAGGAGCTGGTCGAATTGCCGGGCGTGGGACGCAAGACCGCCAACGTGGTGCTCTCCGTCGCCTTCGGCGTGCCGGCGATCCCGGTGGACACGCACGTCTTCCGCGTCGCCAATCGCCTCGGGCTGGCGGACAGTCCGAACGTCGAGGGCACGGAAACGCAACTGCAAAAGATGATTCCGCGCGAAAAGTGGGCCGAGGGCCATCACTGGCTCATCTGGCACGGGCGCAAGATCTGCAAGGCGCCCACGCCGCTGTGCGAGCAGTGCCCGCTTCGGGAGTGGTGCTTCTACTACCAGCGCAAGGGCCGCTGGAAGGCCGGCGCCAGGCGCAAAAAGTCGTAACGCGTCAGGAGCGCAAACAGCGGCGGTTCAGCTCGGCCAAAGAGATCATGATGCCCGTCGGTCGACCGTGCGGGCAGGTCAGCGGGTGGCGGGTCTCTTTCAGGCGCTCGATCAGCTGCGCCATGCGCTCCATCGTCAGCGTCTCGCCGGCCTTGATGGCCGAATGACAGGCGAGCGTCCGCCGAATCGGATCGTCGTCCGGGCGCCGCGTCACGACGCCGGTCGCCTCGGCGCGCGAGAGCAGCTCGCGCACGGTCGGCTCGGCCTCGCGCAGCGGCAGCAGCGCCGGCAGCGATCGCAGCACCCAGGCGTCCGGGCCGAAGGGCTCGAAGCCGAAGCCCAACTCGGCCAGTCGCGGCGCGAACTCCTCGGCCGCCGCCAGCTCGCCGGGGGAAAGCGTGAGCACGAGCGGCATCAAGAGCTCCTGCGAGACGATCGCCCCCGGGGTGAGCTGCTCGTAAATCCAACGTTCGTGCGAATTGTGCTGGTCGATCAAGAAGAGCCCGTCGGGGTGCTCGGCCAGAATGTAGGTGCGATGCAGCTGGGCGATCACCTTCAAACCGTCCAGCTCCCGCGGCAGGCCACTCGGCGCGTCGTACGCCGCGGCCGGCTCTGAAAAAAAGCTGGGCATGCTGACGGCGCCGACGGGAGGCTGGTACGCGGCCATCGCCGCGGCGTTGCGCTCGGGACTCGGTGACGATTGCCAGCGCGGCGCCCAATCGTAAGCGGCCGGCATCGGCGCCGGAATCCAATCGGACTGTGCAAACGCACGAATCACGCCCTCTTTGACCAGGCCGAAGATGGCCTGGGTCTGCCCCAGGCGAATCTCGCGCTTGGCCGGATGCACGTTGATGTCGACGAAAGCCGGCTCGACGTCGAGAAAGAGCACGAAGACGGGATGGCGATCACCCGGAATGTGCCCCGCGAAGGCATCCTCGACCGCCCGCGCGAGCAGCGCGTGGCGCACCCAGCGGCCGTTCACGAAGAGCCACTGGCGCGAGCGGTCGTGCCGCACGCGATCGGGCCGCGACACCAAGCCGCGCAATCGCCCGCACTCGGACGCCGCGCTCACCTCGACCAGGTCTTCGGCCAGCTCGGGGCCCAACAGCGCGATCGCGACCTCTTTGAGGGTGCGGGCGCCCACCGTCGAAAGCGACTCGCGCCCGTTGATCGTGAGCACGAAGTCCACCTCGGGATGCGCCAGCGCGAGGCTCGTGAGCGTGTCCTGAATGTGGCCCTGTTCGGTCGTCGGCGCCCGCAAAAACTTCAGACGAGCCGGCGTGTTGTAGAACAGCTCGGCCACCTCGATCACGGTGCCCTCGGGACAGCCGGCCGGTTTGCATTGCGGCTCGCCGCCGCCCTCGATGCGCACCAACGTGCCGCGATCGCGCCCGCGCTGGCGCGTCTGGCATTCGACCTTCGCAATCGAGGCGATGCTCGCGAGTGCCTCGCCGCGAAAGCCCATCGTCGTGAGCTGCCAGAGTTCCTCGGCGTCGCGAAGCTTGCTGGTCGCGAAGCGCTCGAAGGCCAACAGCGCGTCCTCTTCGGCCATGCCCTCGCCGTCGTCGGTGATGCGCAGCGTGCGGCCGCCGTCGCGCACGTCGACCGTGACGCGGCGGGCGCCGGCGTCGAGGGAGTTCTCGACCAGCTCCTTGACCACCGACGCGGGCCGTTCGACGACCTCGCCGGCGGCGATTTGGTTGGCGACGTGCAAAGGCAGGCGCTGAATCTTGGGCATAGACGAAGGTACCATGCGGCCCGCCCGGCCGCTATCTTCGCTCGCCCGTCGAGCGACGAGGCTACGGCGTGACGGTGATGCCGCTGCCGGGCTCGAGCACGCCGATCTCGTGCGCGCTCACCCCGGCCGCCGCCAAATCGGCCCGCATGCCCTCGGCCTCCTCCGGCGCGACGGCCATCAGCAAGCCGCCCGAGGTCTGCGCGTCGGCCAGCACCAGGCGCTCCGCCTCGCCGAGGGTCGCGTCGAAGCGCAGGCAGGGCTCGAGAAAGGCGAGGTTCCGCTTGGAGCCGCCGGGCACCTCGTCCTGGCGCGCGAAGTCGAGCACGCCGTCGAGCAGCGGCACGCGCGAGAAGGCGATGCGCGCCGCCACGCCGCTGCCGCGCACGAGCTCGTTGAGATGGCCCAGCAAGCCAAAGCCCGTGACGTCCGTGCAGGCATGCGCGCCACGCCGGGCCAGCACCTCGCCCGCGGCCTTGTTGAGCGTCGCCATGCTGGCGATCGCCTTCGCCTCCAATTCGCTCGGCAACAAGCCGCTCTTGAGCGCGGTGGTCAAAATGCCCACGCCGATCGGCTTGGTCAGCAGCAAGCGATCTCCCGGCTTGCCGCCCGCGTTGGTAATCACGCGCCGCGGATCGATCGTGCCCGTCACGGCCAGGCCGTACTTGGGCACGTCGTCCTCGACGGTATGCCCGCCGAGAATCGCGACGCCCGCCTCACGGGCCTTGTCGGCGCCGCCGCGCAGAATCTCAGCGAGCATATCAGCCGGCAGCGCGCGCGTCGGATAGGCCAGAATGTTGAGCGCCGACACGGGCGTGCCGCCCATGGCGTACACGTCCGAGAGCGCGTTGGCCGCGGCGATCGCGCCGAAGGCGTACGGATCGTCCACCATCGGCGTGAAGAAGTCCACCGTCTGCACCAGGGCGAGCTCGGGGGTGAGCTGAAAGACGCCCGCGTCGTCGCTCGTCTCGAAACCGACGAGCACGCGGGGATCCGTGCTGCGTTGAAGCTGGCCCAGGACCTGGGCCAGTTGGCCGGGGCCGACCTTGCTCGCTCAGCCGGCGGTGCGCGACATGCCCGTCAAGCGCACCGTTTCCTCTTTCGAATGGGCCATCAGCTCTTGGGCTTTTTCAGATTCAGCTTGGCGACGAAGCTCTCCGCGTCCACCACGAAGCGCTCGTGCGTGCCCTCGCCGATCTTCTCGCGCTCGTCGAAGACCTTGATCTGGAATTCCAGCCGCCGGCCCTCGACGGACGTGACGACGGCCTCGGCCTGCACGTTGTGCCCGATCGGCGTCGCGGCCAGGTGCTTGAGCTTGAGGCCCATGCCGACCGTCGTCATGCCGAGCGGCATGAACGGCTGTACCGCGGCCACTGCGGCCTGCTCGACCAAAAGCGCCATCGCGGGGGTCGCGTACAGAGGCAGCGCGCCCGAGCCCATCGTCACGGCGCTGTTCTCGGAACTGACGACCGTCGCGGCGTGGCCAGCCACGCCCAGCAGGTGATCCATCTCGATCATGAGCGGTTGCTCTCCCGTCTGCAAGAATGAAGCCATTTTAACATGGCGTTGGCGCAGCGCAGTCGGCGAGCGGCTCAGTTGCGGATCGTCACGTGCAGCACGGGGCTCACGGCGATCGCCCGCTGCCAGGCATAGCCTCTCAACTGCAGCGTGTGGCGCCCGTTGGCAAGGCGCCGCGTGTCGAACGGCACCGCGCTGTCGTCGGTCACGGCCGTGATCGAGGTCGAGAGCCGACCGTCCACCAGCAGCACCAGCGATGAGAAGCGCGCCGGCGCGTCGAGC
This sequence comes from Oscillatoriaceae cyanobacterium, assembly GCA_036703175.1. Classification (GTDB taxonomy): domain Bacteria; phylum Cyanobacteriota; class Sericytochromatia; order S15B-MN24; family JAQBPE01; genus DATNPP01. The sequence goes on along the minus strand of DATNPP010000476.1, from coordinate 8,417 downwards.
CGCGCTTCGAGGTACTGCAAGCCGCCGAGGGTGTCGCCCGAGCGCGGGTAGCCCCAGTGGACGGCCGGGCCGTTTCCGGCTTCGACGCTGGGCCGGGACGCGGCACGCGGAGCCGCGTACGCCCGCGGCGCAGGCGCCGACGAATCGTCGTTCGCCGTCTCCTCGCCGGGCAGCGGCGCGACGCGCTTGGGATTCAACAAGCTGTGCAGCAAGGCTTGATCGTGGGCATCGAGGCCGACCGGGGGCTCTTGCACGACCGGCCGCGCCGCAGAATGCGGATGGTGCAGCAACAGCAACACCGTGAACAGCAGCACGAGGCCCACGCTCAAGCCGGCGGCGAACGAGACCCACCAGGCCTCGTACCACGCGGGCGGCTTGGGAGCGGGCTTGGCCTTGCGCGCCTTGGGCTTCGCCGGGCGACGCATGACGTGATCGGCCTGCGGAAGCGGCGGCATCGGCTCGAGCGGTGCCTCGACGATACGAGGCGGCTGCGCGACGACCGGCGCCGGCAAAACTTGATCACGAATTTGGCGGGCGATCGCGCCGTCCTCGGGACGCGCGACGCTCGAGCGGCCCGAGGGATCCCTTAGCGGACGCGTCGCGAGCTGGCCCATGGCGAGCTCGGGCAACGGACGCGAGGGCGATCGCGGGCCCACGTGGGTCGATCGGCGGGGCGTCTGCGTGCTGTCCGCAATCATCATGCGGCGCACCAGGCGCAATCGCTGGGTGGTCGTCGTCGCCAGGTGGGCGTTGGCGGCCATCTGATGACGGAACTCTTTCAGGTTGCGCACGACCGCCCGGCGCTCGGCGCATTCGGGACAGAAACCGTCCTCGTCGCACTCGGCGCACATCGGCAGCTTGCAACCCGTGCAGGGCCGCTCGCTGTCAGTCTTAGGATGGAAATAGCACTTGTAGGTATACACGCCGATCTCCACCAGGGGGGTCACATGCTCCTTATCGCGAAAAAGGGGGCGGACTTGCTTAAGGTCCGCCCATGCTCTGGTAAAGGAATGTCAAAGAACTGTTTATAAGGACTTAATTTGCACCGCTTGGTAGCGCACCAGATTGTTGGAAGCGCGCAGCGTCATATAGTGCGTCTGGTTGCTCAGAAGCCAGGAGTAGCAGGTCACGCTGCCGCCGTTCGGCAACTGGACGGTGAGCCGGTGCGCGTTGGTGTCGACCTCGGCATGCACGTGCAGGTTCATTCCCTGGCGGCTGGAATAGCTGACGCGCTTGAGCAGCGACCAGCCGTTGTACTTGTAGGGGACGCCGCCGTTGCACTGCCAGACCTCGAAGGTCTTGGGTCGGTAGACCACCTCGCAGTAGTGCGTCGGGTTCATGTAGAAGACCTGCACGCCGGTGTCGCCGATCGGATAGTAGGGATCTTTGCGATCGCACGACAGCACCGCGAAGGTGCAATCCACGACGTAATGCGCGGGCAGCGAGCGGGCCGCGTAGCGCATGAAGCTGAGCGGCGGCGCCCCGCCGTACCAGGGCCACTGCGTGCCCCATTGGTTCATCGGGAGGTTGGTTGATGACCAACTGCCGCGCACGAGCCAGGGGTACTTGAAGCCGTCGTCGCAGGCGTTGCGCCAGGGGCCTCCGGGCAACGGCGTTCCGCCCCAAGATTGAAGTGAATAGTCGCCGCCGGCGGGCGGCGCAAACGCGAGCGGGGCACAGGCCGAGAGGCCCACGACCAGCACCAGCATTCCCCAACGATTGCGCACAATGGAACCCTCCATCGGCCAACGTCGTTGACATGTCGAAGCATCGTCGCTAGGACATCAAAGCTCGCCGATGCTAGCCTGCGGATCGGGTGGGGCCTTTGTGCAGATCGGCCGACGATCTTCGCCGATCTCACGAAGGAGTTCGGCTGGACGACCGGCTAAATCTTGAGATCCACGAGCATGCCGCGAATCTCTTGCAGCTTGGCGAGCACGTCGATTTGCTTGGCCTGGCCCCCGAGCAGCAGCTCCGTGAGCTCGGAGAGCTTCTTGTCGATCTCCTTGACCAGCGTGAAGGCGCGATTGCGGCGATCCGTGCGCTTGTCGAGGGCCGTCATCTGCGCGAGCGCCTCTTTGACGAACTTGCCCACGAGCGCGCGGTAGCGCTCAATTTCGGCGCGAATCGGGTGCTTGAGCAGCCGCTTGCCCTGCTCGTCGATCTCGGCCAGAAAGGCCACCAACGTGCCCTGGTCCACTTTCAGGGCCGTGGCTTCGAGCTGCTGGGCGAAGGCGATCGCCTGCGGGCCAACCGGGCCGGGCACGACGGGCTCGAGCTTCGGTGGCTGAAGATTGGCGGTCTGTTGGCCTTCAACGGGTTTGAGCATCAGCGCCTCGCGTACTCGAGTGTATCGGCCAAATCCCGCGCTCGCTTTAGCGACGGCGCTCCGCGCCGATAGCGATCACAGCCAACGGGGAAAGTTTTCAACATAATCTCACAGCAGGGCCGAGGCCCGAAAGGAGTTCTTCTGTGCGCAAGGAATACTGGCAGTGGCTGTTCGTCTTCGCCGCCGCGCTCGTGATGGCGGGCTGTCGGGCCGGACTGGGCAACCTCTTCGACGTGAACTGATCCTCAACAAATATTAAACCCGGTTCGCCCCCGCACCGTGTAAAATTGAGTCGGGAGCGCATTATGTCGCAAGCAACCGTTCCGCCGATCGGATCGGAGACGCTGCAGCGCCGCTTGGAGACGCTGCCCAGCGATCCGGGCGTCTATCTCATGAAGGACGCCCGCGGCCAGATCCTCTACGTCGGCAAGGCCATCAACCTGAAAAACCGCGTCCGCTCTTACTTTCAGAGCGGCCGTGGCCATTCGCCCAAGATCCGAGCGCTGGTGACCCAGATCGCCGATCTGGAGATCATCACCACGCGCAACGAGGTCGAGGCGCTGGTGCTCGAAAGCAATCTGATCAAACACCATCGGCCCTACTACAACGCGCTGCTCAAGGACGACAAGAGCTACCCGTTCCTCAAGCTCTCGCTGCAAGAGGACTTTCCGCGACTGACGATCGTGCGCCAGCGGCTCGACGACGGCGCGAAGTACTATGGCCCGTATCCCGACGGCACGGGCATGCACCAGGCGCTGCATCTGATCGCGAAGCTCTTTCCGCTGCGCAAGCGCCGCACGCCGCAGTTCCGCGATCGCCCCTGCCTGAACTACTACCTCAAGCGCTGCTCGGGGCCCTGCCAGGGGCTGATCGACAAGGCCGCCTACCGCGAGATGGTCGACGAGGTGGCGCTCTTTCTCGAAGGCAAGCACGATCGCATCCTCGGGCGTCTGCGCCGCGAGATGGGGGCCGCGTCGGACGCGCTGGATTTCGAGCGCGCGGCGAGCCTGCGCGATCAGTTGCACGCGCTGGAGCACTTCCGGCAGCGCCAAAAGGTCGTCGGCAATCCCGAGGACGATCAGGACGCGGTCGCCATGGCGATCGACGCGCAGTTGGCGGTGTTCCAGCTCTTCCAGGTGCGCCAGGGCAAGGTGATCGCCCGGCTCAACTACACGCTCAAGGCCGAGGGCGAGTCGCCCGCCGAGCTACTGGAGACCTTTCTGATCCAGTACTACGGCCGCACGGACAGCCTGCCGCGCGAGCTGCTGCTGCCCTCCGAGCTCGAGACGGCCGAGGCGATCGGCCAATGGCTCTCCGAGCGGCGCGGGCTCAAGGTGAGCGTGACGGTGCCGCAGCGCGGCGCCAAAAAGGATCTCATGCGCCTGGTCGCGCAGAACGCCGAGCAAGAGCTCGGCCGGCTCGCGCTCGTGCGCATGGCCGAGAGACGCACGGCGGCCACCGGCGGTCCGGCCGAGCTGGCGCGCGAGCTGGGGCTTTCCGAAATCCCTTCGCGCATCGAGTGCTTCGACATCTCGCATCTGGGGGGCACGGACATCGTGGCCTCGATGGTCGTCTTCGTGGACGGCCGGCCCAGCAAGGCGGATTACCGCAAGTTCAAGCTCAAGACCGTGCACGACAACGACGACTTCGCCAGCATGCACGAGGTGCTGCTGCGGCGCTTCCGCAAGAGCCTCGACGGCGACTGGCCCTGGCCGGATCTCGTGATCATCGACGGCGGCAAGGGGCAACTGAACGCGGCGCTGTCGGCGATCGCCGAGTCCGGCGCCGAGTGCCCGCCCATCGTCGGCCTCGCCAAGCGCGAGGAAGAGCTCTTTTTGCCGGGGCGCTCGGAGTCGTTGCGATTGCCCGCCAACTCTCCCAGCCTGCACCTGGTGCAGCAGGTCCGCGACGAGGCCCACCGCTTCGCCGTGACCTTCCAGCGCCAACAGCGCGGCAAGCGCATGAAAGCCTCGTTGCTGGACGAGGTGCCGGGTCTCGGCCCGGTACGCCGCAAGAAGCTTCTGGCCGAGTTCGGCTCGGTCGGAGCGATGCGCGAGCTGGACCTCGAGACGCTCATCACGCGCTCGGGCCTGCCGCGCGCCGTCGCCGAGGCCCTCTACAAGGCCCTTCACAGCTGAAATAAGGACGCGACCTTGAAACGATCGTTCTCCCTGCTTCTCGTTTTCGCCGTAACCCTCGTCGGCTCGTCCTCCGCGGCCGACGCCCGCCGGGCCGCGCGACACTACGTGTCCAGCCTGTCGATTCAGCAGCGCCAGTTACATGCGCGGCAGTACGCCTTGAGCCAGCAGCTCTCCCAGGCGAGCGCGCGCGCGCGAATGCTCAAGCAAAAAGAAGTCCACGCCGTCGGCCAGCTCACGGATCTTCAGCAGAAGCTGCAGGAGACCTCGACGCAACTGCAGGACAGCCAGTTCCGTTTGCAGCGCGCCCAGGTGAAATTGACGATCGCCGAGCGCGATCTGATGCAGGCGCGCGCCCAGTTCCGCCAGGAACAGCAAGACAGCGCAGAGCGGCTGCGCGCGATCTACAAGGACAAGGCCCAGAACGAGTGGGAGGCCTTGCTCACGAGCCCGGACATGACCACGTTTCTGACGCGCTACCAGTTCTTCAAGCGCATCACCGAGCACGACTCCGACATGCTCGAGAACCTCAATCGCACCGCCCACGTGATTCACGAGCAACAGCGCCAGTACGCCCAGCAGCGCCAGAGTGTCGCGCAGCTCACGGAAGAGATCGGCGACAAGAAGCTGCAGCTGGCCCAGATGACCACCTCGCAGGCGCAGCTCGTCACGCAGATCAAGAGCCAGCGCCAGGCCGCGGAGTCCGCGGTCGAGCAGCTTCAGGCGGACAACCAGCAAATCGAGAACATGATTCAGCGCATCGTCGCCCAGGAGCGCGCGCAATCCCGCACGCCGGGCTGGGTCAAGCCGCTGCAGGGCACGGGCCAGTTCAACTGGCCGCTGGCCGGCTTCATCACCTCGCCGTTCGGCTACCGTTTCCACCCGATTCTGCATCGCAACATCATGCACGCCGGCATGGACATCGCCGCGCCGGCGGGCACGCCGATTCACGCCGCGGACTCCGGCGTGGTGCTCTACAGCGGCTGGTACGGCGGCTACGGGCAGGTCGTGATCATCAACCACGGCCACGGCCTCACCTCGCTCTACGGCCACCAGTCGAAGCTCGGCTGCGTGACGGGCCAGCGCGTCGTCAAGGGCCAGGTGATCGGCTACGTGGGCTCGACGGGCTTGTCGACCGGGCCGCACTGCCACTTCGAGATCCGCCAGAACGGCGTGCCGGTCAATCCCATGAACTACGTGCACGGCGGCCTCGCCCAGGGCAAGCAGAGCGGCGAGGAGTAACAGCGCCGGAGAAGGCGCCCTTTATTTGGCTAACTTGCCTGTGGCCAAAGGCGCTCGCTCAGCGTATCCTCTTACCGGCCGCGTCGCCTGCTCGTCGCGTTAGGGCGTCCGGCCGAGGCGGTATATTGCTCCCGAGCCCTCCGGGGCGCTTCGTGCGGAGAGGAAACTAGAAATTGAAGATGCAGAAAATCGGTAAACTCGCCCTGGTCGCGGCCCTGATGGCAGGCTCGTTCGGCCTCGGCCTGGGGGTGAGCCCGCTCAAGGTCAAGGCGGAAACCTCGAACTTCGCCACCTTCTTGCAGGTTTACGACCTGGTGAAGAACGAGTACGTGGATTCCCACGTCAAGGACACCGATCTCGTCTACGGCGCCATTCGCGGCATGTTGGCCTCTCTGAACGACCCCTACACGCGCTTCATGGATCCCAAGAGCTTCGAGGGCATGAACGACGAGCGTGCGGGCACCTTCGGCGGCATCGGCATTCAGATCGGCATGAAGGACAAGCAGCTGACGGTGATCGCCCCGATCGAGGGCACGCCGGCGGCCAAGGCCGGCTTGCTCTCGGGCGACGCGATCACGGCGATCGACGGCAAGCCGACCAAGGACATGGCGATCGAAGAGGCCGTCAATCTGATTCGCGGCCCGCGCGGCAGCGTCGTCAAGCTCACGATCGAGCGCCAGGGCAAGACGCTTTCGAAGCCGGTGTCGATCACCCGCGGCGACATCACGACCAAGGCCGTCACGGCCAAGGATCTGCCGGGCAACATCGGCTACATCCGGCTGAGCACCTTCATGGAGAACGACGCGGCCAGCGAGTTCAAGTCCGCGTTGCTGAAAGACAAGAACAAGGCCGGCATCATCATCGACCTGCGCGGCAATCCGGGCGGCTTGCTGCCCAACGCGATCGACATCGGCTCGATGTTCATCAAGAGCGGCCCGATCGTCCAGATCGTGAACCGCGAGGGCCAGAAGAGCTACTTGACGGCCAGCGGCAACGTGATCGTCGATCCCAAGACGCCGGTGGCGATCCTGGTCGACGGCGGCAGCGCCAGCGCCAGCGAGATCTTCTCGGGCGCGATGCAAGACACGCACCGCGCGGTGCTGATCGGCACGAAGACCTTCGGCAAGGGCTGCGTGCAGACGGTCCACGCGCTGCCGGACGGCTCGGGCGTCGCGATCACGACGAACGAGTATTTGACGGCCGGCGGCCACGACATCAACCACAAGGGCATCATGCCGAACATCAAGGTCGAGCTGCCGGCGCTGAAGCTGGACAAGGACGGCAACCCCGATCCCGCGCAGCTCAAGAACCTCAAGGACACCCAGCTGGAGCGGGCCGAGAGCTACATCCACCAGGTGCTCACCAAGGGCCGCGCCGGCTAGGCGCATCGCGAAAGAGGGGCCGCAGTGCCCCTCTTTTTTGTGCCCGAACCACGGATTCGACGGACGTCGGCTGGGTATAATGGCCACGATTCCGCTTGCTCGTCCCGGACTCCCTTCCGGGCATTGATTCGAGGTCTCCATGGGGAAGTCCCCGCTGCTCGCCGCTCTGCTTTGCGCGCTGGTCGCCGCGCCGGCCCTGGCTGACGGTAATTCCGCCGTCGTGGCCCAGGAGCGCGGCACGTTGCGCGGGGCGATCGCCCCGGTCGAGACCTGGGCGGACGTCGCGCCGCAAACCGAGGTGCACGCGGGCGACACGCTCAAGACCGGCTTGAATTCGCTCGCCGACGTGGTGCTGCCCTCGGGCGGCCACCTGGTGATGGGCGAGGACACCGTGATTCGCGTGGCGGATCTCGACGGGCTGAGCGCGCGCATGCTGACGGGCCGCATGCGCGTCGTGGCGCCGCCCAGCGGCATTCTGAGCTTCCAGGCTGGCGAGCTGACGCTGCGCGGCACCGACGCCGAGGCGATCATCGAGCGCGAGGGTGCGCGCTGGCGCGTCGGCGTCATTTCGGGCACCTTCGCCGTCACGGACGCCGATCGCGAGGCGCTGCCGGTCGGCCCGGGCAAGCTGCTCACGCTCATGGGCGATCGCGCCTCGGTGCGCGCGCTCGGCCGCAGCGAGCAGGACGACCTGATGGCCGGCTTGCAGTTCAATTCGACGACCGCCGCCACGACGTCCATCTCGGAGGTCGCGCGGGCCGCCGGCCCGAACCGCTGGCTCGCCACCGGCTTGTCGACCGTCCTGCCCGGCACGGGCCAGGTCTATTCCGGCGAGTGGCCGCGCGGACTGGCGTATCTGGGCCTCGACTTCGCGCTTTTGGGCGCGGGCTACTACTTTCACGCCAACAACCAGCCGCAAAACGCCGCGTACGCGGCGTACGGGCTGATCGGGCTCAACGTCTTGAGCCCGCTGGACGCGTTGATCTTCACGCCCTCGACCAAGGCCGCGCAGTAAGTTCCTTCGGGAGGGGCCCCCATGGCGAACGGGTCTTCACGTCTTCAAGGCTTGCTCGCTCTGCTGCTGCTCAGCGGCTGCGCGGAGCCCCCGGGCACCGTGTCGCTCGATCAGGTGGCGCGCTTCAGCCTGGGCCCCAACACTTCTGAGGCGACGAACGCGACCGTTGCGCCCACCAGCGCCGCCCCGATCCGTCTCTACGGGCAGGCGATCGTGCCCGAGGCGCTCTCCGACGCGGCGAACCTCGATGACGGCCACGTAACCGGCGCACAGGTGCTGGTGCGGGATGCGACGAACGGGCAAGCGCTGGC